>JANMMN010000217.1:0-2187 GCA_031373405.1 Actinomycetes bacterium | reverse complement strand
GTGCGCCGTAGACGAGACCGAGCGCCACGCCCAGGGCAGCGCCGAACACCGAGATCAGCACGGCCTCGAGCACGACCATCCGGCGGATCTGCGGCCGGCTCGTGCCGATCGCCCGCAGGAGACCGACCTCGCGGCGGCGCTCGTGGACCGAGAGCGCCAGCGTGTTGACGATGCCGATGAAGGCGACGATCACGGCTAGTGCGAGGAGTGCGTAGATGAAGCCGAAGACGCGGTCGAACTGGCCGTTGATCTGGTCCTTGAGGCTGGCCTGGTCCTGCAGCGTGACGCTCGGGAACGCGGCGAGCTCCCGAGCGAGCGAGGCCCGCACCTCGTCCTGGTCGGCGCCCTCCGCTGAGCGGACGTAGACGGCAGAGTCGAGCTCGCGCGACCCGATCGATGCCAGCGTGCCGATCGTGGTGACGTAGCCCGTGTAGGGACCTGCCGCTGTGTAGATGCCGCGAAGCACGAGCGTCGAGGTCCCGTTGACGAAGGTGCCCGCGACCGTGGCGCCGACCTTGAGGCCGAGCTCCTTCGCGGTCGCGTCATCGACGATGGCGTCGCCGAGACCGAGGCCGGCGATCGAGCCCTCCTGCATCGTCAGGTCGACCACGAGCGGGAACTTCTCTGTCTCCACGCCGGTGAGCACCGACTGCTCGTCCTGGACCTTCATCGGCACCTGGCGCACGAACGTCACGGCAGCGGTGCCCGGCGTGTCCTTGATCGCCTCGAACACGTCCGGCGTGAACGGCTGGAACTTCGCACCGAACACGACGTAGTCGGCTCCGATCGTGTCGTCGATGACCGACGCGACCGATGCCTTCGTCGATGCGGCGATGACGCCGATGGCGGTCATCAGTGCGAGGCCGATGGCCAGTGCGCTCGCGGTGGCGGCGGTACGGCGCGGGTTCCGCCGTCCGTTCTCCCGGGCCAGCCGGCCGATCGCCGAGCCGGCGAACGGGGCACCGAGCACGAGCAGCACGCCCCGTCCGACCATCGGCGCCAGCGCGATGATGGCGACGAGGGCGCACAGGGCCGAGACCCCGACCAGCTGGGCGGCACGCTCGGCGTCCTCGATGGTCCCCAGGCCGAGGCGTGCGGTCACGACGGCCAGGATCAGCAGAACGGCACCAACGACGGTGCGCACCCGGAGCGAGCGCACCGGCAGCGACACCTCGTCGCGCATCGCAGCGACCGGCGGCACGATGGCGGCGCGCCTCGCCGGGACGTACGCCGAGATCACCGTGACCACGACGCCGACGACGAGCGAGACGACGATCGTGCGGGGCTCGATCACCAGCGGGCCGGAGGGCAGGTCGGCACCGAACGCACGCAGCAGGAGCTTGAGCCCCTGCGACACGAGGATGCCCCCCACCACACCCAGCACGGCGGCCAGCAGCCCGAGCACGCCGGCTTCGGCGAGGACCGAGCGCCGGACCTGAGCGCGACTCGCGCCGACGGCTCGCAGCAGTGCCAGCTCACGGGTGCGCTGGGCGACCAGCATCGAGAAGGTGTTGAAGATGAGGAAGATCGCCACGAAGAGCGCGATGAACGCGAAGGCCAACAGGAAGGTGTTGATGAACGAGAACGTCGACTCGAGCCGTTCGGCGATGTCGGCACTGCGCTGGGCGCCGGTCAGGACCCGGACGTCGTCGGGGAGCACCGCCGTGATCCGCGCGGCCAGGTCGTCCTGCGACACGCCCGGGTCGGCCCGCACCGAGATGCCCGTGACGGCGTCGGTGGTCTGGAGCAGCTGGCGCTGCGCAGTGGGCAGGTCGAAGACGGCCAGGGTGCTGCCGTCGCTGCCCGACACCCCGCGGGTGACGAGACCCACGACCGTGGGCCGCATGGTGCCGGCGGGCGTCTCGAGCCGGACGGTGTCGCCGATGCCCACACCGGCGGCCTCGGCCGTCGCCTCGAGCAGCGCCACCTGGTCGGGGCCGGTCGGCGCCTCGCCGTTGGCGAGGGTGAGCGAGCTGATCGAGGAGTCGGGCACCCACGTCGTGCCGCGCGCCGGGGGCCCTGCCTGGCCGACCACCTTGCCGTCGGCTCCGATGACGAGTGCGCCGTTGGCCCCCACGGTGCCGTAGGCGGCCGCGACCCCCTCGACGGCCGCGACCGTGGGGATCAGCGAGGCCGGCAGTGTGGCCACCTGGTCACCGGCCCCACCTCCGCCGCCCCCGCCGCCCT
>JANMMN010000035.1:0-10865 GCA_031373405.1 Actinomycetes bacterium | reverse complement strand
GACCACCCCGCGCGCGCAGCAGGTCGGAGACCTGATCGGCATCGAGAAGCCCAGGGATCCCGAGGAAGTCCTCCTCGTCCGGGGTGCCCGGCGACCCGCCTGCCCCGAACTCGCCGCCGTCGAAGAGCACGCGGTCGAAGGTCGCCTCGCTCTCGAGCGCCTCGAAGCAGAGCTGGTCGTCGAGGAGGTCGGGCGTGTCGCGCGCTGCCAACGCCTGCGCGACGAGGGAGTCCTCCTCGGTCCAGACTCCGTCGGAGGCTCGGCCGAGCACGTGGTCGCGCTCCTCCTCGAGCTCACCGGCGAGCCGCAGCAGCAGCGGGACGCTGGGCAGGAACACGCTGGCCGTCTCACCGCGCCGCCGTGCCCGCACGAACCGCCCGACGGCCTGGGCGAAGAACAGCGGGGTCGAGGTCGACGTCGCGTAGACGCCGACCATCAGCCGTGGCACGTCGACGCCTTCGCTCATCATCCGGACGGCAACCATCCACGTGTCGGCGCTCGAGGCGAACGCGGAGATCTTGCTCCCCGCCTTCGGGTCGTCGGACAGCACCACCACGGGCTTGCGTCCGGTGATCGCCTCGATCTGCTTCGCGTACGCCCGCGCCTTGGTCTGGTCGCTGGCGATGACGAGGCCCGCCGCGTCGGGGACGTGCTTGCGCACCTCGGTGAGCCTGCGGTCGGCGGCGCGCAGCACCTGGGGGATCCACTCGCCCTGCGGGTCGAGGGCGGTGCGCCACGCCTGCTGGGTGACGTCTGCGGCCTGGTCGGCGCCGAGCACGGCGCTGACCTCGTCGCCCGCACGCGTGCGCCAGCGCATCCGACCGCTGTAGGCCAGGAACATCACCGGCCGCACGACGTGGTCGCGCAGCGCGTCGCCATAGCCGTAGACCGTGTCGGCCGCGCTTCGCAGGATGCCGTCGGGCCCGGGAGCGTAGGAGACGAAGGGGATCGGGTTGACGTCGCTGCGGAACGGCGTGCCGGTGAGGGCGAGTCGTCGCGTCGCCGGCTCGAAGGCCTCGCGCACCGACTCCCCCCACGACAGGGAATCCGCCGCGTGGTGCACCTCGTCGAGGATCACCAAGGTCTTGCGGTCCTCGACCCGGCGCCGGAACAGCAGCGAGCCGGCCGCGACACCGGCGTAGGTGACGGCGATCCCGAGGTAGTCGCTGCTCGTCGTGCCGCGGGCGCCGGAGAACGCGGGGTCGAGCGGGATGCCGACCTTCGCCGCAGCCTCGGCCCACTGGGTCTTGAGGTGCTCGGTCGGTGCCACGACGATCACGCGCTCGATCGTGCGGCGATCGAGCAGCTCGGAGGCGAGTCGCAGGGCGTACGTCGTCTTGCCGGCGCCGGGGGTGGCCACGGTGAGGAAGTCACGGGGCTGAAGGCGCAGGTACTCCTCGAGCGCCGCCTGCTGCCAGGCACGCAGCCGTTCCGCCGCCCCGCGCGGGGCGCGCGCGGGGTAGGCGGGCGAGAGGTGCGACGCGGCGACGGAGGAGGGCATAGAAGGGGGACTGTAGGCGAGAGCCACGATCGACATGCCGGAGCGGGTGGTGGCGCGAATCACGCGCTGGCCGTGCTAACGACACCGGCGATCCGGCCCGGTGGGGCACCGTGCTCACCCGGCCGGCACCAGGGTGGGCCGACCGATCCGACCGCCGAGCACGACACCGGTCGCGGCGACCGCGGCCATCGTGAACCAGATCGTGACAAAGGTCGACGCGGAGACCGAGTCGGACGCGAGCGCGGAGGCATAGATCGCGCCCGCGATCCCGACGAACACGACCGAGCCGACCGAGTCGCAGACCTGCAGCGCCGCGACGTTGGCCCCCTGGTCGTCGGGGTCGGACAGCTCGAGGGTGAGGGTGCCGATGGCACCGAAGCACAGCCCCATGCCGGCCGCGCCGACGAACCACGACAGCGCGGCGACCCAGAACGGGAGCGCCGCCACGAGCGCCAGCGGCACGCTCGCGAGGCAGAGCGCCACGAGCAGCGCCCCGGCCTGCACGAGTCGGCCTCGCGAGACCCGGCCGTAGAGGCGGCCCTGCACCTGCGAGCCCAGCGCCCAGGCCAGCGCGCCGATCGTGAGCGTGAGCCCCGCCTGCGCGGTCGTGGCGCCACGCAGCGTCTGCAGCGCGAGTGGCACGAACGCCTCCCCGGCGAAGAAGGCTCCGGCCAGGAGCCCGCGCATCATCACGACCGTCGGGAGCCCGCGCGCGAATCGCAGGGCACCGGCGGGCAGCAGCACGCGGAGCGCGGGGAGCAGGAGCGCGACACCCACCACGGCGAGCACAGCGCCGCGGGCACCCAGCTCGGTGCCCGCCTGCTGCATCAGTGCGAGCCCGGTGGCTGCGACGAGCGAGAAGCGCACCCGCCCCCGACGCGGTGGTGCGTCACCCAGCGCACCGCCGAGGCGACGGAGCCTCGGCACGAGCAGCAGCATCGGCGGGATGACGAAGGGAACGACGAGCCAGAACACGGCGCGCCAGGAGATGTAGTCGGTGAGCAGCCCGGCGACGAACGGTCCCACGATCGCGGGAATCACCCACGCCGCGGACAGCAACGCGAAGGCGCGCGGTCGCAGCTCGTCCGGGAAGGCGCGACCGAGCACGACGTACACCGCCACGATCGCGAGCCCCATGCCGAAGCCCTGCACCGCTCGGGAGAGCACCAGCATGGGCATCGACACCGACGCTCCCGCGAGCAGCGCTCCGATGCCGAACAGCGAGACGCCGGTGAGCAACGGGCGCCGCGGGCCGGTTCGGTCGCACCACTCCCCCGCGACGACCATGGCGACCAGGCCGGTCACGACGTAGCCGTTGAAGGCCCAGGCGTAGGACCCCAGCCCGTCCAGGGCGCGTGCCACCGTGGGCATCGCGGAGGCGACGCCGATGCCCTCGAACGCGAACATCGTCATCACCGCGACGACACCGATGGTGTAGGCGCGGTGCTCCGGACTCATCAGCCCCGGCGGCGGAGCTCCGTCGACGGGTGCCGGCTCGGGGATCAGCAGCCCGTCCATCACGCTCGGCGCACCGGGATCGTCGACGAGCTCGAACGGCGAGCTCGTGGCGACGACCGGGAGATGCTCGGTGCGGTCGGGCCGCACGCGGTCCTGGCCCGTGTCGCCGGGCCCGCTCAGGTCCCCGCCCCGTCCCCACCCGCGCCGTCGCCCTTGCCCGGGCGGTCCGGGATGCCCTCGTAGATCCGCTTGCAGTCGGGGCACACGGGGAACTTCGACGGGTCGCGGCCGGGCACCCACACCTTGCCGCACAGGGCGATCACCGGGGTGCCCGTGACTGCCGACTCGACGATCTTGTCCTTGCGCACGTAGTGCGCGAAGCGCTCGTGGTCGCCGTCCCCGTGGGAGGTGACCGGCCGGTCCTCGACCAGAGTCCCGCCCGACGTCTCGGGCTCGGCGAGGGGCAGCGGCTCGAACGGCGTCGTCATGTCGTCCAGGGTACGGCGGATCCGCTCCTACGCGGACCGTCCCGCGGCGTCGGCCGTTGAGGTGTCCTAGTTCAGCCGCGGATCGGTGGAGGGCGTGGCGACGAAGGCGAGCTCACCGACCTGTCGGCGGAGCACGCGCACCCAGAGGCCCTCGGGTGCGGGGTCGAAGACGTCGCCCGGTCCCCCGTCGACCACGTACCACGCGCCCTCGGCCACCTCGTCCTCGAGCTGCCCGGCCGCCCACCCCGAGTAGCCGGTGTAGATCCGGACCGCGTCGAGGTGCGTGACCGAGTCATCAGGGTCGAGGTCGAGATCGACGAGGCCGAACGGGCCGGCGACCCGGCGGAACCCCTCGGGCTCTGGACCGTCGACAGGCCCGGGCAGGAGCCCGAGCGCGAGCGCGCTGTCGTCGGCCACCGGTCCGCCGGTGAACAGCACATCGGTTCCCGTGGTCCGGCCGTCCCACGACGGGAGCACGGCCCTCACCGGCACGTGCGACGGACGGTTGAGCACGACCCCGAGGCTTCCCTCCTCGTCGTGGTCGAGCAGCAGGATGACCGTGCGGTGGAAGTTCGGGTCCGCGAGCACGGGTGCGGCGACGAGCAGCCGGCCCGCTGAGGGCAGGGCCGGGGGGACGTCGAGAGGCTGCAGCGTCACGCACCCAGGATGCCCGGTCGGGGCCGGTCGGGGCCGGTCGGGGCCAACGTGGCAGGGATCACCCGGGCGGCGGATCAAGGGCTCCCCGAACGGCTCAGCCCGGCATATCCTGACTGTGGGTAGGGCCATGGGCACTGGGCGTTAAACGACGCCGCGCAGCCGTGGACGGAGCTCGCGGGACGCGACACCGAGGAGTCGAGATGCCACAGCAACCACTCGCGCAGGTTCCCGTCGACGCGACCTGGGAGTGGCAGGAGCACGGCGCCTGCCGCCAGGTCGACACCACCTTGTTCTTCCACCCGCAGAACGAGCGCGGGCTCTCGCGGGTGCGACGCGATCGCGCCGCGAAGTCCGTCTGCTCGCGCTGCGAGGTCCGGCTCGAGTGCGCCGACTACGCGATCCGTGCTCGAGAGCCCTACGGGGTGTGGGGCGGGCTCACCGAGGACGAACGCGAGCGCATCTACGGGCACGTCACCCTCTCGCAGTTCGGTCGCGAGAAGGGCGCCGGCCTGCGCGCCGCGGGGGACGCCCTGACCCGTGAGCTGGTCGCGTTCTGACCGTGTACGCCACTGCCTACTTCGGTCCGCCGAGCCCGGTGGCCGCACCGATGGCGAGGAACACGGCGATCAGCACGAACAGGATCACCAGCAGCGGGAAGACGAAGCGCAGGTAACGGTCGTAGCGCACCTTCGCGAGCGCGAGGCCACCCATGACGATCGCGGACGTCGGGGTGAACAGGTTCACCCAGCCGGATGCCGACTGGTAGGCGGTCACGACGATCGCGCGCGAGACACCCGCGAAGTCCGCGAGCGGCGCCATGATCGGCATCGCCAGCGTGGCGTGCCCTGAGCTCGACGGGACCAGGAAGGCGAGCGGGATGTTGACGACGAACATCATGATCGCGAACACCGTCGTCGACAGGCCGCTCACGACCCCCTCGAGGGAGTTCAGCACCGTGTCGGTGATCCCCGAGTTGTTCATGATGACGGTGACGCCACGAGCGATGGCGATGATGAGTGCCGCGCCCATGAAGTCACCCATACCGGCGACGATCGCGCCGACCATCCGCTCCTCGCCGAGACCGCCGATGAGTCCGACGACGATCGACATGACGAGGAAGAGCGCGGCCAGCTCAGGGAAGTACCAGGCCCAGGTGAGCCAATGGGTGTCCATCGCCGGGAAGAAGTCGCTCCACGGGATGACCGAGTAGATCATCACGAGGAAGGTCAGCCCGAACACCCACATGACGCTCTTCTGCCGCCCCGACATCTCCGGGGGCGCACCGACCGCTTCGGCGGCGAGCTCGACGTCCCCGGGCAGGGCAGGCTGCACAGACCGGGAGGGATCGGCCTTCACACGGTTCGCGTACCGCACGACGTAGGCGATGGCCACCGTGGTGAGGACAAGGTACATCAGGATGCGCAGCGCGATGCCGTCGCCGAGCGGGATGTCGGCCGCGGCGGACGCCACTCCTGTCGCGAACGGATTGACGGTGGAGGCGAGCGTGCCGACGCCTGCTCCGATCATGATCGTCGCGGCGCCGACCATCCGGTCGAACCCCAGTCCGATCATGATGGGCACCAGCAGGACGTAGAAACCCAACGTCTCCTCGGCCATGCCGTACGTCGTGCCGCCGATCGAGAAGATGACCATCAAGATGATGATGAGCGTCGTCCCCCGGGTCCGGAACCGGTGTGTCACCCGCGCGATGCCGGCGTTCAACGCTCCGGTCTTCATCGTCACGGTGATGAAGGCACCGATGCAGAGCACGAAGAAGAACACCGCGACCGCACCGGTGAGGTCACCCGAGTTGTAGGGGCTGGTGCTTCCCGGTGCCGTCACGACCTCGAAGGGGACATCCGCGCCACAGGACTCGGTGGCCGCGGCGGTCTGCTCGGCCGTCGCGTCGGGCTGCGACGCAGCAGCCTCGCGGACACCGTAGAGGCCGTTGACCGGCGAGAGGAACAGGTCGTAGACGCGGTCGTAGATGTCGAGATCGCTCGACTCCGACACCTGGTAGCTGCCAGGGATCGGCTTCGGCGCATCGCCGTCGCACGACACGTAGGCATAGCTGCCGGGCTTGATGACGAACGAGAGCCCCCACACCAGCAGGAGGACGAAGAACAGCACCGTGAAGGCGGTGGGGAACCGGAAGCCCTTCTTCTGGGGGTCTGCAGTCGTCGGTGCCTCGACGTCGGTGGCCATGACGTCTCCCGTCAGGTCCGGGCACGGGTGCCGCGCCGCTCGGGACTGGTCTACCGCACGACGGCATGGCGTTGCTGGCCGTACGCAAAAAGTCCGACGTTCCGCTGGACCGCCCCCGCCGGACGTTCACCGGCCCAGTTCTGGGTTCGCGCTGCGTCGCGCCCGTGGCCGGGCCAAGATCGAACAGCGGGCTGCTAACCCGCTGGCACGGCACCGCGAGAAGGAGCCCCGATGACGTTCACGGTCGATTCCGAGGTCGGCTCGCTCGACCAGGTCATCCTTCACCGGCCCGGGCTCGAGCTGTTCCGCCTCACTCCGTCGAACGTGCACGAGCTGCTCTTCGACGACGTCATGTGGGCCGGGCGCGCACGTCACGAGCACGACGAGTTCGCCCAGGTGCTGCGCGAACGGGGAGTCACCGTCCACCTCTTCGGTGAGCTGCTCGCCACCGCCCTCGACGAAGCCGGCGCACGGGCGTTCCTCAAGGAGCGGCTCACGACGGCCACCGCGTTCGGGCCGGCGCTGGACGGGCCGCTCGACGACTTCGTCGACGGCACGAGCGCCGACCGTCTCGCCGAGCTGCTGATCGGCGGAGTCCTCAAGCGGGACGTGCCCGCGCCCTCGACGACCAGCCTGCTGTGGTCCCACCTCGACGACGACGACTTCCTCTTCGCCCCCCTGCCCAACCATCTGTTCCCGCGCGACAACACCTCCTTCGTCTGCGGCGGAGTGTCCGTCAACCCGATGTCGGAGCCGGCCCGCAAACGCGAGACGCTGCACTCGCGGATCATCTGGAACTTCCACCCGATGTTCCGTGACTCGGACCTGCACTTCTTCTACGGCAACGACGACCTGCGCCACGAGCCGGCGACCGTGGGCGGCGGTGACATCCTGGTGATCGGCAACGGCACGGTCATGGTGGGCATCGGCGAGCGCACGACGCCGCAGGGCGTGGAGATGCTGACCCGTGCCTTCTTCTCCTCCGGGCTGGTCAGCCGGGTGATCGCGGTCGAGCTGCCGAGGACCCGGGCGTTCATGTACCTCGACACGGCGATGACGATGGTCGACCGTGACGCGTTCTCGGTCTACCCGTTTCTCGACCTGGCCCTGCGTTCCTACACGCTCGTGCCGAAGGGTTCGGGCGGCGAGTACGTCGTCACCGAGAACGCCGACCTGTTCGGGCCGGTGGCCGACGCTCTCGGCGTCGAGAAGGTGCGGGTGCTCAAGGCTCCGATCGACGTGCAGGGCGCCGAGCGTGAGCAGTGGGACGACGGCAACAACTTCCTCGCGATCTCACCAGGTGTGGTCGTCGGGTTCGAGCGCAACACCACCACGAACAAGTACCTCGCCGACCAGGGCGTCGAGGTGATCACCATCACGGGCTCCGAGCTCGGCCGGGCCCACGGCGGGCCGCGGGCCCTGAGCTGTCCGATCCGACGTTCCCCCGTCACCTGAGCCTGAGCCTGAGCCCACTGCCGACCCGGACCAACCCCATCGCGGAGACGGAGACACCCAGCCATGACCTTCCACGTCGACTCCGAGGTCGGCCGGCTCAAGCAGGTCATCCTGCACCGACCCGGTCTCGAGCTGTCCCGGCTCACCCCGTCCAACGTCCACGACCTGCTCTTCGACGACGTCATGTGGGCCGATCGGGCGCGCCAGGAGCACGACGCCTTCGCCCAGAAGCTGCGCGACAGGGGCGTCACGGTGCACCTCTTCGGTGACCTGCTCGCCACCGCGCTCGACGAGCCCGGCGCCCGGGACTTCCTCAAGGAACGGCTGACCAACGCCACCCAGTACGGTCCAGCCCTCGACAAGCCGCTCGACGACGTCGTCGACGCCACCCCGGCGGCACGTCTCTCCGAGCTCCTGATCGGTGGCGTGCTCAAGCGTGACGTCCCCGACCCGGGGACGTCGAGCCTGCTGTGGTCCTACCTCGACAACGAGGACTTCATGCTCACCCCGCTGCCCAACCACCTCTTCCAGCGCGACAACACCGCGTTCGCGTACGGCGGGCTGTCGGTGAACCCGATGGCCAAGCCGGCCCGCAAGCGCGAGACGCTGCACTCGCGGATCGTCTGGAACTTCCACCCGACGTTCCGCGACGCGGGCCTGCACTTCTACTACGGCAACGACGACGAGGCGCACGAGCCCGCGACGGTCGAGGGCGGCGACATCCTCGTGATCGGGAACGGTGCCGTCATGATCGGAATGGGCGAGCGCACCACCCCGCAAGGTGTCGAGATGCTCGCCCGGCACTACTTCGCGTCCGGGATGGTGACCAAGGTGATCGCGGTCGAGCTGCCGAAGACCCGGGCCTTCATGCACCTCGACACGGCGATGACGATGATCGACCGGGACGCCTTCTCGGTGTACCCCTACCTCGATCTCGCACTGCGGTCCTACACACTGACTCCGCGTGGCGGCGGTGGTGACTACGACGTGGTCGAGAACGGCGACCTGTTCAGCGTCGTCGCGGACGCGATCGGCGTCGACAAGATCCGGGTGCTCAAGACGCCGATCGACGTGATGGGTGCCCAGCGGGAGCAGTGGGACGACGGCAACAACTTCCTCGCCGTGGCACCCGGGCTGATCTTCGGGTACGAACGCAACACCACGACCAACAAGTTCCTCACCGACGAGGGCATCGAGATCGTCGCGATCACCGGCTCCGAGCTGGGCCGTGGTCGCGGCGGACCCCGGTGCATGAGCTGTCCGATCGAGCGCGAGGCCGTCGTCTGAGGCGGCAGGACTGTCCGACGTCCCTCTGAGATCCTGGAGACCACACCATGCCGGTGAACCTGCGCCATCGCGACTTCCTCAAGGAGATCGACTTCACGACGACCGAGCTGGCGTTCCTGCTCGACCTCGCGCGTGACCTCAAACGAGCCAAGTACGCCGGGACCGAGGTGCCCCGGATGACGGGCAAGAACGTCGCCCTGATCTTCGAGAAGACCTCGACGCGCACCCGCTGCGCCTTCGAGGTCGGCTGCTACGACCAGGGTGCCCGGGTGACCTACCTCGACCCGAACTCCTCGCAGATCGGGCACAAGGAGTCGGCGGCGGACACCGCGCGCGTGCTGTCGCGGTTCTACGACGCCATCGAGTTCCGCGGCAGCGCGCAGGCCACGGTCGAGACCCTGGCGGAGTACTCCGACGTGCCCGTCTACAACGGGCTCACCGACGAGTGGCACCCGACCCAGATGCTTGCGGACTTCCTCACGATGATCGAGCACGGCCGGGGCAAGCCGGTCGAGGAGATCGCCTACGCATACCTGGGCGACGCCCGCTCCAACATGGGGCACTCGCTCTACGTCATGGGCGCGATCATGGGCGCCGACGTGCGCATCGTGGCACCGAAGGCGCTCTGGCCGCACAAGGAGATCCAGAAGATCGCCAAGGAGCGGGCGGCGCTCTCTGGCGCGCGACTGACCCTGACCGAGGACGTCGGGGCCGGCCTCAAGGGCGCCGACTACGTGCACACCGACGTGTGGGTCTCGATGGGCGAGCCCAAGGAGGTCTGGGACCAGCGGGTCAAGCTCCTCACGCCGTACCAGGTCAACGCCAAGGCGCTCAAGGCCACCGGCAACAAGCACGTGAAGTTCATGCACTGCCTGCCGGCCTTCCACGACACCAACACCGTCGTCGGCAAGGACATCGCCGCGAAGACCGGCATGACCGAGGGGCTCGAGGTCACCGACGAGGTCTTTGAGTCGCCGTACAACATCGCCTTCGACCAGGCCGAGAACCGGCTGCACACGATCAAGGCGATCATGGTGGCGACGATCGGCGACTGAGCACCATGACGATCCTCGCCGTCGCGATCGGGTTCGCGAGCTTCCTGGTCAAGATCTGGGCGCTCGTCGACGCGTTCGGCCACGCCGACGCGACCTTTCGCGCTGCCGACCGGCTCACCCGGGCGATCTGGGTCGTCGTGCTGGCGTCCGCCCTCGCTCTGCACCTGTGGGTCGGCGGTACGGCGTGGGGCGGGCTGGCGGGAACGGTCGTGGCAGGCATCTACCTCGCCGACGTGCGCCCGAGGCTGCGCCGGATCGAGGCCGGGCCGGCCGCCTGACCATCCACGCACGGGGGGCCAAGCGCCGCAGCTGCGGTGCCGGGCCCCCGTCGGGTCGGCCGTCAGGCGTCGTGCAGCCGGGCCCGGAGGTCGTCGAGCTGCCGGTAGAGCTCTGCGGGCACCCGGTCGCCGAACTTCGTGAAGTACTCGGCGGTCAGGTCGGCCTCGGCCAACCAGGACGCGGCATCGATCGCGAAGAGCTCGGCGAGCACCTCGTCGGAGAGCCCGAGGCCATCCACGTCGAGCTCGCCGGCGATCGGCGCCCGCCCGATCGGGGTGTCGACGGCGCCGGCGAGACCCTCGAGGCGATCGACGATCCACGCCAGAACCCGGCTGTTCTCGCCGAAGCCGGGCCAGATGTAGCTGCCCTCGGCGTCCTTGCGGAACCAGTTCACCGAGTAGATCTTCGGCAGCTTCGCCGGGTCGGTGGCCTTGCCGATCGAGAGCCAGTGGCCCCAGTAGTCGGCCATGTTGTAACCGC
>JANMMN010000019.1:0-4714 GCA_031373405.1 Actinomycetes bacterium | reverse complement strand
CTCGGCGTAGGGGGCCAGCTCGAAGACGCCCATCGGACCGTTCCAGACCACGGTTCGAGCATCGGCCAGGGCCCGGGCGAAGAGCTCGCGGCTGTTGGGGCCGATGTCGAGACCCATCCACCCGTCCTCGATCTGGTCGGCCGCCACGATCTTGTGCTCGGCGTCGGCCGAGAACTCGGTGGCGACGACGACGTCGATGGGCAGGACGAGCTCGACCCCGTTGGTCTCGGCCCGGGCGATGAGCCCCTTCACGGTGGCGACCTGGTCGGTCTCGAGCAGCGACGAGCCGACGTTGTGCCCGAGCGCGGCGAGGAAGGTGAAGCACATCCCGCCGCCGACGAGCAGCCGGTCCACGCTGCCGAGCAGGTTGCCGATCACACCGAGCTTGTCGGACACCTTGGAGCCACCCAGGACGACGACGTACGGGCGGTCGGGGTCGCCGAGGACCTTGCGGAACACCTCGACCTCGGCGAGCACGAGCCGACCCGCTGCGTGCGGCAGGAGCCGGGCCACGTCGGTGACGCTCGCCTGCTCACGATGCACGACACCGAAGCCGTCGCTGACGAACAGGTCGACCATCGCCGCGAGCTCGGCGGCGAGGGCGGCGCGCTCGGCCGGGTCCTTGCTGGTCTCGCGGGCGTCGTAGCGGACGTTCTCCAGCAGCGCGACGTCGCCGTCGCGCAGACCGGCGACGGCGGCGGTCGCCGACGGACCGGTCACGTCCGTGGCGGCTGCGACCGGTGTGCCGAGGAGCTCGGCCAGGCGGGTCGCGACCGGCGCGAGGGAGAGCTCCGGCCTGGCCTCGCCCCGGGGGCGACCCAGGTGGGCCGCGAGGACGACGCGCGCCCCCCGCGCGCGCAGCGACACGATGGTCGGCAGCGCCGCGCGGATGCGGCCGTCGTCGGTGATGCGACGCGTGCCGTCGCCGGCGTCCTCGAGCGGGACGTTGAAGTCCGCCCGCACGAGGACCCGGCGACCGGCGACGTCGAGGTCGTCGATCGTGTGCACGGGGAGTCCCGACTACAGGGACTTGCCGACGTACACGGTGAGGTCCACGAGGCGGTTGCTGTAGCCCCACTCGTTGTCGTACCAGCCGAGGACCTTGGCGGTGTTGCCCAGCGTCTTGGTGATGCCGGCATCGAAGATGCACGAGGCCGGGTGGGTGACGATGTCGGAGGAGACGATCGGGTCCTCGGTGTATTCCAGGATGCCCTTCATCGGACCCTCCGCCGCAGCCTTGATCGCGGCGTTGATGTCGGCGGCCGAGGCCTCGCGCTCGAGCACGACCGTGAGGTCGGTGGCCGATCCGGTCGGCACGGGGACGCGCATCGCGTAACCGTCGAGCTTGCCCTTGAGCTCGGGCAGCGCCAGGCCGATCGCCTTCGCAGCACCGGTGCTCGTCGGGATCATGTTGATCGCGGCCGCCCGGGCGCGACGCAGGTCGCTGTGCGGGTAGTCCAGGATCACCTGGTCGTTGGTGTAGGCGTGGATCGTCGTCATCAGGCCGGACACGATGCCGAACTCGTCGTTGATGACCTTCGCCATCGGCGCCAGGCAGTTGGTGGTGCACGAGGCGTTGCTGATGATCGTGTGCGTCGCCGGGTCGTAGATCTCGTGGTTGACGCCCATGACGATCGTGGCGTCCTCGCCCTTGGCGGGCGCGGAGATGATGACCTTCTTGGCCCCACCGGCGACGTGACCGGCAGCCTTGGTCGCATCGGTGAAGAAACCGGTCGACTCGATGACGATGTCGACGCCGAGGTCGCCCCAGGGAAGTTTGGCCGGGTCGCGCTCGGCGAGCGCCACGATCCGGGCGCCGTCCACGAGGATCGCGTCGTCGGTTGCCGTCACGTCCTTGCCGAGCCGGCCGAGGATCGAGTCGTACTTGAGCAGGTGCGCCAGGGTGGCGTTGTCGGTGAGGTCGTTCACGGCAACGATCTCGACGTCGGCGCCCTGCGCGGCGAGCGCGCGGTAGAAGTTGCGGCCGATCCGGCCGAAACCGTTGATGCCCACACGAATGGTCACGGGTCTTCAGTCCTCGTCTTAGGTCGAGAGACGACAGCCGGCGTCGTTGCCGGCCCTTCGGTCGCGCGGCACGTCTCGTGCCGGCGTGGCGTCTCCGACCCTATCGGACCCCGTGATGCGTTCGTGACCCGAGATCGCTGCCTGGCAGGAGCCGGAGCGGTCAGTCGATGTCGACGAGATCGGCCGGGATCCCGGCTTCGGTGTCAGGGATCCCGAGCTCACCGGCCCGCTTGTCGGCCAGCGCCAGCAGGCGGCGGATCCGTCCCGCGATCGCGTCCTTGGTCATGGGCGGGTCCGCGAGCGCACCCAGCTCCTCGAGGGAGGCCTGCTGGTGCTCCGTGCGGAGCTTGCCCGCCTCGGCGAGGTGGTCGGGCACCTCGTCACCGAGGATGTCGAGCGCTCGGGTGACCCGGGCACCGGCCGCGACGGCGGCTCGGGCCGACCGTCGCAGGTTGGCGTCGTCGAAGTTGGCAAGACGGTTGGCGGTGGCACGCACCTCGCGTCGCATCCGCCGCTCCTCCCACGCGAGCACCGACTCGTGGGCCCCGAGCCGGGTGAGGAGCGCGGCGATGGCGTCGCCGTCGCGGATGACGACGCGGTCGACGCCGCGCACCTCACGCGGCTTGGCGACGATGCCGAGGCGTCGCGCTGCTCCGGAGAGCGCCAGCGCCGCCTCCGGCCCCGGGCAGGTCACCTCGAGGGAGGAGGAACGACCGGGCTCGGTGAGTGAGCCGTGCGCGAGGAAGGCGCCCCGCCAGGCTGCCTCGGAGTCGCACAGCGTGCCGTTGACGATGGCGGTGGGAAGGCCGCGCGCGGGGCGTCCGCTCGCGTCGACGAGCCCGGTCTGGCGCGCGAGCTTCTCGCCGTCGGTGTGGACCCGGACGAGGTAGCGGTTGCTCTTGCGGAGCCCGCTGGGGCGCACGACGGTCATCTCGCTGGCGTGCCCGAAGACTTCGGCGATGTCCTTGCGGAGCCGGCGCGCGGCAGCACCGGTGTCGAGCTCGGCCTCGATCACGATGCGACCGCCCACGATGTGCAGACCGGAGGCGAAGCGCAGGATCGTCGACACTTCTGCCTTGCGGCAGCATGGCTTGGTGACCTTGAGGCGCGAGAGCTCGTCCTTGACTGCTGCCGTCATCGCCATGAGCAGGATCCTGCCACTGCCGTCAACAACGCAGCGGGCCGGGTCGACCTCGCGCCGTCAGCGCCCGAGGATGCCGCCGAAGGCGCTCGCCAGCAGGTCGACGTCATGCCGGTCGGGGTGCTCACGAGCGGCGACGGGCGCGAGCACGAGCCGTGCCCCGAGCGCGGAGGAGGCAGCGGCGAGGGCGGTGACGTCCGCCACGTGCGCAGGGTCTGCCAGCACCGTGTCCACGCGGAGGAGGGGGTACTGCGCGCCGAGCACCTCGAGGTGTCGGTGCGCCGAGAACCCGCTCGTCTCCCCCGGCTGAGGTGCGAGGTTGAGCACCAGCACGAGATGGCCCGACGACCGGGTCACGGCATCGACGATGCCGGGCACGAGCAGGGGTGCCATCACGCTGGTGAACCACGATCCGGGCCCGAGCACGATCGCCTCGGCCCCGACGATGGCCTCGACGGCGGCGGGGCAGGCCAGCGCGTCACGAGGCTCGACATGCAGCCCGACCACCTCACCCCTCGTCGTCGCCACCTCGACCTGGCCCTCGACCCGTTCGACGACGCTCGGGTCCTCCGGGTGCAGGCCGGCGACGTCGGCGACGACCTGGAGCGGGACGGTCGCGACCGGCAGGACCCGGCCATGAGCACCGAGCAACGCTCCGACCCAGTCGAGTCCCGTGACGATGTCACCGGTCTCCTCCCACAGAGCGGTGATGAGCAGGTTGCCGACGGAGTGCCCGGCCAGCTCACCCGACCCCGCGAACCGGTGCTGGACCACGCGGCTCCACGTGCGACCCCAGGTGTCGTCGCCGCAGAGCGCGGCCAGCGCCATCCGGAGATCACCGGGCGGCACGACGTCGAACTCGCGGCGGAGTCGGCCGCTGGAGCCACCATCGTCCGAGACCGCCACGACAGCGGTGACGTCGTCGGTGACCCGACGCAGCGCGCGCAGGCTCGCGGCGAGCCCGTGCCCGCCGCCGAGGGCGACCACCCGGCGCCCCGAGGTGACTGGACCGCGTCGGCTCGGGGCGAGCGCCGTCATTCGCGGCCGAGGTCGCGGTGGACGACGAGCACCTCGACGCCGACCTTGACGAGCCGGGCGGCGAGGTTCTCCGCCATCGCCACGCTGCGGTGCTTGCCGCCGGTGCAGCCGACGGCGACCGTGACGTAGCGCTTGCCCTCGCGCAGGTAGCCGTCGGAGACCAGGTCGAGCATCCCGGCCATCCTGTCGAGGAACTCGCGCGCGGCCGGCTGCTCGGTGACGTAGTCGCTGACGTCGGCGTCGAGCCCGGAGAGCTCACGCAGCTCGGGCACCCAGTAGGGGTTGGGCAGGAACCGCACGTCATTGACGATGTCGGCGTCGAGCGGCAGTCCGTACTTGAAGCCGAACGACATCACGGTCGCCCGCAGCTGGACCCGATCGCTCCCGCCGAAGGCGGCGTCGACCTTGCGGCGCAGGTCGTGGACGTTGAGCGCCGAGGTGTCGATGACGAGGTCGGCGCGGGCCCGCAGGTCGCCGAGGAGGTCTCGCTCCCGCACCAGCCCGTCGAGG
>JANMMN010000007.1:0-4206 GCA_031373405.1 Actinomycetes bacterium | reverse complement strand
GCGTGGCGGGTCGCCGAGCTCGTGGGCCGGTCGGTCGACGTGAGCGACCTGCTCGGCCACGCGCGGCTGCCCGACAGCGCGTCCGTGCTGGGTCCCGTGCCCGTGGAGCTGCGAGCGGGCGGGCGGCGTGGCGCCGGCCGTGAGCCGGGCGAGGTACTGATCGAGCCGCGCGTGCGTGCGCTGGTCTCCGTCCCGCGCAGCCTCGGCTCCGAGCTGGCCTCGGCCCTGCACGCTGCGGCCGCGGTGCGCAGCGCACGCAAGGAAGGTGCGCCGGTCACGATCCGGATCGACCCCGTCGTCCTCACCTGAGCCGGGGGCATCTCCTAGACTGCGCAGCGTCTCGACCGTCGAACTAGGAGCGCTCCGCGTGGCAGTCAAGCCGATCAGGTTGTTCGGTGATCCCGTGCTCACCACGCCGGCGGCCCCCGTCGAGACCTTCGACAAGGAGCTGCGCAAGCTCGTCAAGGACCTCATCGACACGATGATGGACGCGCCGGGTGCCGGGCTTGCCGCACCTCAGCTCGGGGTCGGCCTGCGCGTGTTCACCTATGACGTCGACGACGTGGTCGGCCACCTCATCAACCCCGTCCTGGACCTCTCCGAGGAGACCCAGGAGGGCGAGGAGGGATGTCTGTCCGTACCGAACCTGGCGTTCAACACCCGCCGCTCGATGCGCGTGGTGGCCACCGGTATGGACATGCACGGCGAGCCCGTCGTCATCGAGGGCTCGGAGCTGCTCGCCCGGTGCGTGCAGCACGAGACCGACCACCTCGACGGGATCATGTTCATCGACCGGCTTGACACCGAGACCCGCAAGGAGGCGATGCGGGCCATCCGCGAGGCCGAGTGGTTCGGCCAGCCGGAGCCGCAGGTGCAGCTCTCGCCGCATCGCATCTCCGCGCGCTGGCTCTGATGCGCCTGGTCTTCGCGGGCACGCCCGAGGTCGCGCTCCCGTCGCTCTCGGCCCTGCTCGAGTCCGAGCATGACGTCGTCGCCGTCGTGACACGGCCCGCTGCTCCGTCGGGCCGAGGCCGCTCGATGCAGGCCTCGCCGGTCGCCCTGCTCGCGGCGGAGCGCGGCATCGAGGTGCTCACGCCCGAGCGCCTGCACGACCCGGCGTTCGTGGCCAGGCTCACCGAGCTCGCGCCCGACTGCTGCCCGGTGGTGGCCTACGGCGCACTGGTGCCCGCACCGGTGCTCGCCATCCCGCGGCTCGGCTGGGTCAATCTGCACTTCTCCCTGCTTCCTTCCTGGCGCGGCGCGGCACCGGTGCAGCACGCGGTCTGGCACGGCGACGACGTGACCGGTGCGACGACGTTCCTCCTCGACGAGGGTCTCGACACGGGGCCGGTCTACGGCGTCGTGACCGAGACCATCCGACCGGTCGACACGAGCGGCGACGTGCTCGGGCGGCTCGCCACGTCGGGTGCGGGCCTTCTCGTGGCGACGATGGACGGACTCGCCGCCGGAGCGCTGGTCGCGGCCGCGCAGCCGACCGACGGCATGTCGCTGGCACCGAAGATCAGGGTCGAGGACGCCGAGGTCCGCTGGGCTGCTCCGGCCGTCGGCGTGGATCGGGCGGTGCGTGCGTGTACGCCGGCACCGGGCGCCTGGACCTCCCACCAGGGCGAACGGCTCAAGCTCGGCCCCGTGACCCTCCTGCCGGAGGACGACACGCTCGCTCCGGGCGAGCTCGGCATCGACAAGAACCGAGTCCGGGTGGGCACGGCGTCGCACGCCGTGGTGCTCGGCGAGGTGCGGGCTCAGGGCAAGAAGGCGATGTCCGCGGCTGACTGGGCGCGTGGAGTGCGGCCGCAGCCCGGAGAGAGGCTCGGCGCATGACCGACGGCCCGCGCGGCCACCGGTCGCGACCGGTCCAGTGGCGCCCCGACCGCAAGGCCACCGACCCGTCGCGGCTGGCGGCGTACGACGTGCTGCGCGCGGTCGACGTCGACGGCGCCTACGCCAATCTCGTGGCGCCGAAGGTGCTCGACGAAGCGGGCCTCGAGGGCCGGGACGCCGCCTTCGCCACCAACCTCGCCTACGGCACGCTGCGACGTCGCGGCTTCATCGACGCCGTGCTCGAGGCGTGCAGCAGCCGTCCGCTCGTCGACGTCGACGCCGGGGTGCTTGACGTCCTCCGCCTCGGGGCCTACCAGCTTCTCTTCCTCGGGACGCCTCCGCACGCGGCGGTCGGCGAGACGGTGCAGCTCGCTCGGCTCGTCGGTGGTGAGGCGCGAGCCGGCTTCGCCAATGCGGTGCTGCGCCGTGTGGGCGAGCGCGACCTCGATGACTGGATCGACGTGGTCGCCCCCGACCCGCGTGACGATCCGGCCGGGCACCTCGCTGTGGTGCAGTCGCACCCCCGCTGGATCGTCGACGCCTTGCACGACTCCCTCTCCGCCTGGACCGGTCGATCGTCGTGGTCCGACACCGAGGCTCTGCTCGCTGCCGACAATGCCTCCGCCGGCGTCACCCTCGTGGCGCGCCCGGGGCGCAGCACGATCGAGGAGCTGCTGGAGCTCCCCGGTGCGCAGCCGGGCAGGTGGTCGCCGTACGCAGTCCACCTCGACGGCGGCTCGCCGGGGGCGATCGCGGCCGTCCGGTCCGGGGACGTGGGCGTGCAGGACGAAGGCAGCCAGCTCGTCGCGCTCGCGCTGAGCCGCGCCCCGCTCGAGGGTCCCGACGACATCTGGCTCGACATGGCGGCCGGGCCGGGGGGCAAGGCGGCCCTGCTGGCGGGTCTCGGCCTCGACCGGGGCGCCCGCCTGCTCGCCACCGACCGCGCCGTGCACCGCGCAGGGCTCGTCACGCACGCGCTGGCCGGCGCACCGGGGCATCACCTCTCGGTCGCTGCGGACTCGACGCAGGGGCCGTGGCGGCCCGGGTCCTTCGACCGCGTGCTCCTCGATGCCCCGTGCACCGGCCTCGGGGTGCTGCGACGGCGACCTGAGTCGCGCTGGCGTCGGACCCCCGCCGACGTCGCCGATCTCGCGGCCCTGCAGACGCGGCTGCTCGACTCCGCCATCGGTGCGGTCCGGGTCGGAGGTGTCGTGGGCTATGCCACCTGCTCGCCGCACGTCGCGGAGACCGATGTCGTCGTGGCCGAGGCGCTGCGTCGTGGGGACGTCGAGCGGCTCGACGTACGCCCCTTGCTGCCGGAGGTCGAGAATCTCGGCGACGGGCCTGACCTGCGGCTCTGGCCGCACGTGCACGACACCGACGGGATGTTCCTCGCGCTGCTGCGCCGGGTGCGCTGAGGTCAGTCGGTGGGGGTGACGGGCGTACGCCGTTCTCCGGACGACCAGGCCACCACCCGGTCGCGCCCGCCGCGCTTCGCCTCGTGCAGCGCCATGTCCGCCGCCGACACCAGCGTGAGCAGACCGGTGCTCTGCCCGGAGTCCGCGACTCCGACGCTCACGGTGACCCGCAACCCGGGTGCGATGTCGTTCCACGGGTGCGCCGCGACGCTCTCGCGCAGGCGTTGGCAGACGAGGGTCCCGTGCTCGAGCCCGGTCTGCGGCATGACGAGCAGGAACTCCTCCCCGCCGTAGCGGGCGACGAGATCGGAGGACCTCGCCGTCTCCGCGAGGATCCGGGCGAAGGCCTGGAGCACCTGGTCGCCGACCGTATAGCTGTACCGGTCGTTGACCTCCTTGAAGTGGTCGAGGTCGGCGATCGCGAGCGAGAGCGGCTGGCTGTAGCGCTCGCCCGCAGCTACCAGCCGCGGCAGCTCGTCGTCGGCGTGCCGGCGGTTGTGCAGCCCGGTGAGGGAGTCGCGCACCGAGAGCTCGGCCAGCTCGCCGACGAGCGTCTCCTGCCGCGCGAGCGCGTACTGCAGCTCCTCGGTGCGCTGGACGACGCGGTCCTCGAGCTCGGTGTTGGTGATGCGCAGACCCTCGGCGAGCTCGGAGGCACGGCGTGCTGACCTGTCGGCGCGCACCGCCTCACGACGTTGACCCCAGCCGCCGAGGAGCGAGGTGACGAGCACGGCCAGCATGACGATGAGACCGGCGGTGATGATCTCCGGTGCGCTGACCGATGGGCCGGTCGGGGGATAGCTCAGCGTCCCCCAGATGCTCATCGCCACCGCGGCGGTGGTGACGATCGCGGTGCCGAAGAACGGCAGCGTGACGCCGGCGATCGCGACCGGGATGACGAGGTAGACCGAGGTGAGCCGGGCGTCGTTCCCCACGAGAAAGGCGG
>JANMMN010000004.1:0-15438 GCA_031373405.1 Actinomycetes bacterium | reverse complement strand
CTGCGCCAGCTCGGATCCCATGAACAGCAGCTGCTTTCCGGGGTGCGCCCACATGAAGGCGAGATACGCGCGCAGGTTGGCCATCTGCTGCCAGCGGTCGCCCGGCATCTTCGACAGCAGCGAGCCCTTGCCGTGCACGACCTCGTCGTGGCTGATCGGCAGGCAGTACTGCTCGCTCCAGGCGTACATCAGCGCGAACGTCATCTCGCTGTGGTGCCACTGCCGGTGCACCGGCTCGCGCGCGACGTAGTGCAGCGTGTCGTTCATCCAGCCCATGTTCCACTTGAGGCCGAAGCCGAGGCCGCCGAGGTGCGTGGGTCGCGTGACGCCCGGCCACGCGGTCGACTCCTCGGCGATCATGATGACGCCGGGGGAGCGCTTGTACGCCGTGGCATTGGCCTCCTGGATGAAGGCGACTGCCTCGAGGTTCTCGCGCCCGCCGTGCACGTTCGGGCTCCACTCGCCGTCCTTGCGCGAGTAGTCGAGGTAGAGCATCGAGGCGACGGCGTCGACGCGCAGGCCGTCGATGTGGAACTCCTCGAGCCAGTACGTCGCGTTGGCGACGAGGAAGTTGCGCACCTCGCTGCGCCCGAAGTCGAACACGTAGGTGCCCCAGTCGGGCTGCTCGCCGCGGCGGGGGTCGGCGTGCTCGTAGAGCGGGGTGCCGTCGAAGCGCGCCAGCGCCCACTCGTCCTTGGGGAAGTGCGCCGGCACCCAGTCGAGGATGACGCCGATGCCCGCCTGGTGGAGCCGGTCGACGAGGTGACGGAACTCGTCGGGGGACCCGAAGCGCGAGGTTGGTGCGTAGTACGACGTGACCTGGTAGCCCCAGCTCGGTGCGTAGGGGTGCTCGGCGACCGGCATCAGCTCGACGTGGGTGAAGCCGAGCTCGCTGACGTAGGCCGTCAGCTCGTCGGCGAGCTGGGTGTAGGTGAGACCAGGGCGCCACGACCCGAGATGCACCTCGTAGGTCGACATCGCGGAGTTGTACGGGTCTCCCGAGCGACGAGCGTCGAGCCACTCGTCGTCGGACCACTCGTAGGTGGAGGTGTAGACCACCGAGGCGGTCTGCGGCGGGTGCTCCGTGTGCTGCGCCAGCGGATCTGCCTTCGTGCGCCAGATCCCGTCGCGGCCGAGCACGGCGAACTTGTAGCGACCGCCGGACGTGACACCGGGGACGAAGAGCTCCCAGACCCCGCTCGAGCCGAGCGAGCGCATCGGCGTGCCCATGCCGTCCCAGTGGTTGTGGTCGCCGACGACGCGGACGCCCAGCGCCGAGGGGGCCCACACCGCGAACGCGGTGCCGTGCACGTCTCCGTGCGGGGAGGGGTAGACGTGCTCGTGGGCACCGAGCACGGTCCAGAGCGTCTCGTGGCGACCCTCGCCGATGAGGTGCAGGTCGATCTCGCCGAGCGTCGGGAGGAACCGGTAGGGATCGTCGACCTCGGCCGGCTCACCGCCGTAGGCCACCTCGACGCGGTAGTCGGGGACCTCCGATGTGGAGAGGACTCCTGCGTAGACGCCGCCGTGCTCGTGCGCGAGCTCGGTGCGGGTCTCACCCTCAGCGGTGCGCGCGACGACGGCCACCGAGGTGGCCCACGGGCGCAGCGTGCGGATGGTGACCGCACCGCCGAAGGGGTGCGGCCCGAGGATCGAGTGCGGATCGTGGTGGCGGCCCTCGACGAGGCGTTGCAGGTCGTCGGCGCTCACTGCGACGAGCGGCACCGCGACGGCCGGTGCCGTTGCCGTGGGCGCCGCGGTAGGTGCCGTCGCTCCGCCGGGCTTGTCGCCGTTGCGCTTCTTCGGGGTGCTGGCCATGTCACACCGCTCCGGGTCGGACGTGCACGATGTGGGCGACGTGCTCGTACGGGTCGAGGCGCACGTAGGGGAACTGTCCCCACAACCAGGTGTGGCCGCTCACGAGGTCGTGGGCGGTGAACGTCTCGTCCCAGCCGAGACCCAGGGCGGGGAGGTCGAGGTCGAGTACGCCCTCGCGTGCCCCGTGCGGGTCGAGCGTGACCACGACGAGCACGACGTCGTCACCCTCCCGCTTGCTGAACACCAGGAGCTTGTCGTTGCTGCTGCGGTGGAAGTGCAGGTTGCGCAGCCGGCGCAGCGCCGGATGCCCACGGCGCCAGGCGTTGAGCAGCGTGAGGTATGGCGCCAGGGTGCGCCCCTCGGTCTCGGCGGCGGCCCAGTCGCGGGGGCGGTACTGGTACTTCTCCGAGTCGAGGTACTCCTCGCTACCGGGGCGCACCGCCACGTGCTCGAAGAGCTCGAACCCCGCGTAGACGCCCCACGTCGGCGAGAGCGTCGCGGCCAGCGTCGCGCGGATCGCGAAGGCGGCGGGTCCGCCGTACTGCAGGAACGCCGGGAGGATGTCGGGGGTGTTGACGAAGACGTTGGGGCGCATCGAGGCCGCGAGCGGGCCGGACAGCTCGCGGAAGTACTCCTCGAGCTCCCACTTCTCGTTGCGCCAGGTGAAGTAGGTGTAGGACTGCTGGAAGCCGACCTCGCCGAGCACCCGCATCATGGCCGGCGTGGTGAAGGCCTCCGCGAGGAAGACGACGTCGGGATCGGTCTCGTTGACCGCCCCGATGAGCTGCTCCCAGAACGGCACCGGCTTGGTGTGCGGGTTGTCGACGCGGAAGATGCGCACCCCGGTGTCGATCCAGTGCCGGACGACACGCAGCACCTCGACCAGCAGTCCGTCAGGGTCGTCGTCGAAGTGGAGCGGGTAGATGTCCTGGTACTTCTTCGGCGGGTTCTCGGCGTACGCGATCGTGCCGTCGGCCCGGTGCGCGAACCATTCGGGGTGCACCGTGACCCACGGGTGGTCAGGTGAGCACTGAAGCGCAAGGTCGAGGGCGATCTCGAGGCCGAGCGACTCGGCCGTGCGGACGAAGGCACGGAAGTCCTCGATGGTGCCGAGGTCGGGGTGCACAGCGTCGTGACCGCCGTCGGGCGACCCGATGGCCCATGGCACACCGGGGTCGTCCGGGCCTGGGGTCAGCGTGTTGTTGGCGCCCTTGCGCGCCGTGCTGCCGATCGGGTGGATCGGGGGGAGATAGACCACGTCGAAGCCCATTGCGGCGACGGCGGGCAGCCGCTCGGCCGCGGTGAGGAACGTCCCCGACCGCGGCGGGTCGAGGGAGGCGCCCTCCGAGCGCGGGAAGAACTCATACCAGCTGCCGACGAGAGCACGCTCGCGCTCGACGCGCACCGGCATCCGGCGTGACTCGGTGACGTGCTCCCGCAGCGGGTACGCCAAGAGCAGGGAGGTCACGGACGGGTCGAGCGCGACCGCGAGCCGCGCGGGCGCCGGTCGGGTCCTGTCCTTGAGCGCCGCGACGGCGGCCTTGAGCGGATCGCGGCCCTTGCCGCGCGGCACGAGCTTGGTCGCGCGCTCGAGGAGCAGGGCGCCCTCGCGGAGCTCGAGGTCGACGTCGAGCCCGGCCGGGATCTTGATCTCGGCGCGGTGCCGCCAGGTCGCGACCGGGTCGCCCCACGACTCCACGACGAAGCTGGCATCACCCTGCACGTCGACGGTGATCTCGGCCGCCCAGCGATCGACGCCGACGGCGCGCATCGGTGTCGCGACCGTCGAGCCGTCGGACTGGCGCAGGACGACCGTGGCGGCCACCGCGTCGTGGCCCTCCCGGAACACCGTGGCCGACACGGTGAGCGTCTCCCCGACGACGGCCTTCACCGGTCGGCTGCCTCCGGCGACGAGCGGCGAGACGTCCTCGATCGGGTATCGGCCCACTGTCACGGGGCGTGGTGCAGGTGCGCCGGAAGGCGCGGGGGGACGCGTGGCGGTGGTGGACGTCGTGGCCGCGTCAGGCTCGGTCGACGTGCGTCGGCGAGGTGGCATCGCTGGTGAGCCTACCGACGTAACACGATGACGCGAGGGGTGAAACGGCGATGATCGAGATGTAACCGGCGGGTGGGTCCTGCACCACGGGCGAGCTCGCCCTAGGGTGGCGCGAGTGAGAGCGATCCGACGATTCACCGTCCGCACCGTGCTGCCCGAGGCCTTGGAGCCGTTGGCGTCCATCGTGACCAACCTGCGGTGGTCCTGGCACCCCGAGACGCAGGACCTCTTCGCCCGGATCGACGGGGCGCTCTGGGACGAGGTCGGCCAGGATCCTGTCCGGCTCCTCGGTGAGGTGTCATCGCAACGCTGGGCCGAGCTGGCCGACGATGCCGACTTCGTGGGTCACCTGAGGTGGATCGCCGATGGCCTCGAGGAGTACCTCACCGGCGACCGGTGGTACCAGTCGCTCGGTGCCGACGCGCCACGGTCGATCGCCTACTTCTCGCCCGAGTTCGGCATCACCGAGGTGCTGCCGCAGTACTCCGGCGGGCTGGGCATCCTCGCCGGTGACCACCTGAAGTCGGCGTCCGACCTCGGTGTGCCGATCGTCGGCGTCGGGCTGTTCTACCGCGCCGGCTACTTCCGGCAGTCGCTCTCGCGCGACGGCTGGCAGCAGGAGACCTATCCCGTCCTGGACCCCGACGGGCTGCCGCTGTCGCTGTTGCGCGAGGCCGACGGCTCGCCGGTGGTCATCGAGGTCGGGCTCCCCGGTGGGCGTCCCCTGCGCGCGCACGTCTGGCGCGCCGACGTGGGACGCGTCCCTCTGCTCATGCTCGACTCCGATGTCGAGGGCAACGATGCCGCGGAACGCGATGTCACCGACCGGCTCTACGGCGGTGGCGGCGAGCACCGGCTGCAGCAGGAGCTGTTGCTCGGCGTCGGCGGCGTACGCGCGCTGCGCGCCTTCAGCCGCATCACCGGGGCACCGGAGCCCGAGGTGTTCCACACCAACGAGGGCCACGCCGGCTTCCTCGGCCTCGAGCGCATCCGCGAGCTCGTGCAGGCGCAGCAGCTCAGCTTCGACGAGGCGCTGCAGGCGGCCCGCGCCGGCACGGTCTTCACGACGCACACGCCCGTGCCTGCCGGCATCGACCGCTTCCCTCGCGACCTCATCTCCCAGTACTTCGGCGGTGACAACGCTGTCCACGGCATCCCGGTCGAGGCGATCCTTGCCCTCGGCGCCGAGGACTACGACGGCGGTGACCTCACGGTCTTCAACATGGCCGTGATGGGCCTGCGTCTGGGTCAGCGCGCCAACGGCGTGAGCCTGCTGCACGGGGATGTCAGCCGAGGCATGTTCGCGGGACTGTGGGAGGGCTTCGACCACGACGAGGTGCCGATCGGCTCGATCACCAACGGCGTACACGCCTCCACCTGGGTCGCGCGCGAGATCCGCGACCTGCTCGCCGCACAGGTCGGCCCCGAGCTCGCGGAGGAGACCCCCGGGTGGGAGGCGGCCGGGGCCATCCCGGCCGCCGAGCTGTGGAGCACCAAGCGGCTGCTGCGGCAGCGACTCGTCGCCGACGTGCGCTCTCGTCTGCGCACCTCCTGGGTGCAGCGCGGTGCCTCCGACGCCGAGCTGGGCTGGATCGACGAGGTGCTCGACCCGGACGTGCTCACGATCGGCTTCGCCCGACGTGTCCCGTCCTACAAGCGGCTCACGCTGATGTTGCGCGACCCCCAGCGGCTGCGTGCGCTCCTGCTGCACCCCGAGCGTCCGGTGCAGCTCATCATCGCCGGCAAGTCCCACCCGGCCGACGACGGCGGCAAGAAGCTCATCCAGCAGCTCGTCGCCTTCGCCGACGACCCCGAGGTGCGGCACCGCATCGTGTTCCTGCCCAACTACGACATCGGCATGGCGCGCCTGCTCTACCCCGGTTGCGACGTCTGGCTCAACAACCCGCTGCGACCGCTCGAGGCCTGCGGCACGTCCGGCATGAAGGCCGCTCTCAACGGCGGCCTCAACCTCTCCATCCTCGACGGGTGGTGGGACGAGTGGTACGACGGCGAGAACGGCTGGGCCATCCCCACGGCCGACGGCGTCGTGGACGCAGACCGCCGAGACGACCTCGAGGCGGGCGCCCTCTACGACCTCGTCGAGAAGAGCGTCGCCACGCGCTACTACGAGCTCGACGCTGACGGGCTGCCGATCCGCTGGATCACGATGCTCCAGCACACCCTGGCCACGCTCGGCCCGAAGGTGCTCGCCTCGCGCATGGTGCGCGACTACGTCACCACGCTCTACGCACCCGCCACGCTCGCGTCGCGCGCCGTGCTCGCGGCCGACGCCGCGCTCGCCCGTGACCTCGCGGCCTACGCCATGCGTGTGCGCGCGGCATGGTCGGGCGTGCGCGTCGAGCACGTCGAGGCCGCCGGGGTCGGCGACGCCCCCGAGCGCGGCAGCGAGCTCTCGGTCCGCGCCTATGTCGCGCTCGGCGAGCTCACCTCCGCCGACGTGCTCGTCGAGCTGGCGAGCGGCCGGGTCGACCACAACGACCGGATCGTCGCGCCGACGTTCGCCGCGCTGGCGCCGGTGGAGTCCTACGACGGAAACCGCTGGCGCTACGAGGCCACGGTCGCCCTCGAGGACACCGGTCCCTTCGGCTACACCGTGCGGGTGCTGCCGCAGCACAGCGGGCTGCACGACCCGGCCGAGCTGGGGCTTCAGGCACTCCCGCTGACCGCCGGTGCGGCGACCGACTGACCCGCGCCGGACCTGCCGGGCGGCTCAGGCCTCCCGCGGCGGATCGTGCTCGACCCGGAAGAGCGCGACCGACCGCGCGGCCACCGCGGTCACCGACCCCACGGGGTGGGTGAGCGTCTCGGCGTCCGGGCGGACGAGGTCGGTGTCGAGCAGGCGTCGGTAGACCTCGCCGTACGGCGTGGGCGGCAGTGTGACCTCGACCGGACCCTCGTCGCGGTTGAGCACGACGAGGAACGCCGCGTCGCGCAGCGCGTGACCCAGGTCGTCGCGGGTGAACAGCTCCCCGGACAGTGCCATCACGAGCGTGTGCGTCTGCGGGTCGTGCCACTGCTCGTCGGTCATGGGCGCCCCGTCGGCGCGCAGCCAGGCGAGGTCGGCGGGCCGTCCCTCGGCGACCGGGCGGCCGTCGAAGAACTCGGTCTGGCGCAGCGCCGGGTGAGCCAGGCGCACCTCGACGAGTGCCTGCGACCAGGCGAGCAGATCGTGCTGCCACGGCGCGAGATCCCAGTCGACCCAGGAGATCTCGTTGTCCTGGTTGTAGGCGTTGTTGTTGCCGCGCTGGGTGCGGCCGAGCTCGTCGCCCATCAGGAGCATGGGTGTGCCCGTCGAGAGCAGGAGGGTCGCGAGCATCGCGCGTGCGGTGCGGCTGCGCTGTGCCTCGATGGAGGCGTCGGGCGTCGGGCCCTCCACACCATGGTTGTAGGACCGGTTGTCGTTGGTGCCGTCCCGGTTGTCCTCGCCGTTGTCCTCGTTGTGCTTGCCGTCGTAGGAGACGAGGTCACGCAGCGTGAAACCGTCGTGGGCGGTCACGAAGTTGACCGAGGCCGCGGGCGAGCGCTTGTTGAACACGTCCTGGGAGCCGGTGAGCCGCCAGCCCATGTCGGCGGGCACCTCGCGGTCACCGGGGCCGCCGCGCCAGAACGACCGGACGTCGTCGCGATAGGCGTCGTTCCACTCGGCCCACGGCGACCCGAAGCCGCCGAGCCGGTAGCCTCCCGGGCCGACGTCCCACGGCTCGGCGATGAGCTTCACCTGTCGTAGCACCGGGTCCTGGTGGACCGCGGCGAGGAACGGCGAGCGCTCGTCGACGTCGATCCGCTCACGGGTGAGTGCGGTCGCGAGGTCGAAGCGGAAGCCGTCGACGTGCATCTCGGTGACCCAGTAGCGCAGCGAGTCGAGCACGAGGCGCAGGACGTCGAGGTCGCCGACGTCGAGGGTGTTTCCGCACCCGGTGGTGTCTACGTAGGCGCCGCTGTGCGACGCGAGCTTGTAGTGGTCCCGCTCCCCGAGGCCGCGAAACATCAACGACGGCCCGTCAGGGCCGCCCTCGCAGGTGTGGTTGTAGACGACATCGAGGATCACCTCGATCCCGGCGCTGTGCAGCGTGCGCACCATCGACTTGAACTCCGCGACCTGCGCGCCGGGGCGGCGGTCCGAGGAGTACGGCGCGTGCGGTGCGAAGAAGCCGAGGCTGCTGTAGCCCCAGTAGTTGCTGGTGCCGCGGACAGCGAGGGGAGGCTCGGCCACGGAGTGGTGCACCGGCAGCAGCTCGACCGCCGACACCCCCAGCGCCACCAGGTGCTCGACTGCCGCGGGATGTGCGAGGCCGGCGTAGGTGCCGCGCAACGCTGGAGGGATCTCGGGGTGGCGCGCGGTGAACCCCTTGACGTGCATCTCGTAGAGGACCGTCTCGGCCCAGGAGGTCGACGGCGCCTCGTCTGCGCCCCAGGCGAAGTTCTCGTCGACGACGATGCCGCGCGGCACGTAGGGCGCGGAGTCGCGCGGGTCCGGGTTCGTGGGGTCGGCGGGAAGTCCCGGCCGCGGCACGTCCACCGAGCTGACGGCACCGTCGATGGCACGGGCATAGGGGTCGATGAGCAGCTTGGCGGGGTTGAAGCGCAACCCCGCCGACGGATCCCAGGGGCCGTGGGCGCGCAGGCCGTACCGCGTCCCGGTTGCCACGCCGGGCAGGAAGCCGTGGTGGACGCCGTGGCTCTGGGCCTCGAGCGGCACCCGCACCTCCTCGTCGCCGAGGAAGAGGCAGGCCTCGATCAGCTCGGCGGAGGGTGCCCGGACGGCAAGATTGAGTCCTGCGGGAGTCCAGGTGGCCCCGAGCGGAGACGCCGAGCCGGGCGGGCGCACCACGGAGTCGTACGGCAGAGCGTCGTACGGCATCCGACGTGTCCCATCCGCGGTCGCTCGCCCCCGCTCCGGTGAGCGGACGCTGGTGGCGACGGGGACAGTCTGCCGCCCCTCCGGCGGGTCGCACATTCAAGACGCGCACCGGCGGCGGCCGACATACAACCCGTGCGTACTTTCACCGCACGGCTGCTCGGACTGCTCACCGCGGTGCTCGTGTCCGCGGCACCCACCGAGGTCACAGGGGTGGCGGCGGCTGGCGCGCCGTACGTCCTCTCGACCCGCGTGATCGACGGCACATCCCTGACCCTTCGGTGGAACCCGTGCCAGGTGTCGGTGACCTATCGCGTCAACGCAGCTCTGGCATGGCGCACGTACGCCGGCCGCGTCGCCGCCATCAAGGAGGTGAGGGCAGCCTTCTCGGTGCTCGGCCGAGCGACGGGCATCACCTTCCGCTACCTCGGCACCACCACGGTCGTGCCGACCGGCACCACGTGGAGCGAGTCCTTGGGAGACGCCGAGATCGTCGTCGCGTGGGTCCGGCAGGGCAGCAGGTCGAGCACGCTGCTCGGCCGAGCCGGCGCGGGGTACGCCGCGGGCACCGGCGGCTTCGCCTACAAGACCTGGAGCTGGCCAGTCGGCTCCGCCCCCCAGGCAGCGATCGGACGCGGCTTCGTCGTGCTCAATGCCGCAGTCGTCACGTCGTTCACGGCGGGATTCGGTGCCGGTACCACTCGCGGTCAGCTGCTCCTGCACGAGCTCGCGCACGTCGTCGGGCTCAAGCACGTGAGCTCCGCTGCCCAGCTCATGTATCCCGTGCTGGTCCCACGGGCGACCTCGGCGTACCGACCGGGGGATGTCGCAGGGCTTCGGTTGGTCGGGCGCCCCGCGGGTTGTCTGCACGTGCCCGACTGGGCCTGGCCCGACCTGTGAACCCGCGATCCCCATAGGCTCGGGCCGCACGGCGCACGACTGCGCCGAGCGCGAGGAGGCAGCTGTGGGCGAGTTGGTGCGGCTCGAGGTCGCGGACGGCGTCGGCACGATCAGGCTTGAACGACCGCCGATGAACGCGCTGTCCGCGCAGGTGCAGGAGGAGGTCCGGGCTGCGGCGCAGGAGGCTGGTGGTCGCGCGGACGTGCGCGCTGTCGTCGTCTACGGCGGTCCCAAGGTCTTCGCGGCCGGTGCGGACGTCAAGGAGATGGCCACCTGGTCCTACCAGCAGATGGTGGATCGCTCGGTCGCGCTGCAGTCGGCGTTCACGGCCGTCGCCCGCATCCACAAACCGACCATCGCCGCGATCACCGGCTACGCCCTCGGTGGCGGGTGCGAGCTGGCACTGTGCTGCGACCTGCGCATCGCGGGTGACAACGCCAAGCTCGGGCAGCCGGAGATCCTGCTCGGGATCATCCCGGGTGCCGGCGGAACGCAGCGACTCACCCGGCTCGTCGGCCCGGCTCGGGCCAAGGAGCTCATCTTCACGGGACGCTTCGTCGACGCCGACGAGGCGCTGCGCATCGGTCTCGTCGACCGGGTCGTCGCACCTGACGACGTCTACGACGAGGCGCTCGCGCTGGCGCGCCGGCTCGCCGCGGGTCCGGCGTACGCCCTGCGCGCGGCCAAGGAGGCGATCGACCGCGGTCTCGAGGTCGACCTCGAGACCGGGCTGGAGATCGAACGCGTGCAGTTCGCTGCACTGTTCGCGACCGAGGACCGCGCCATCGGCATGGCGTCCTTCATCGAGCACGGTCCGGGCAAGGCGGAGTTCGGCGGGCGATAGCGGTGCACCCGACCGTGGGAGACTGGGTGCCATGAGCACCGATGCCGTCGACGACCCCGAGGCGCTCGGCGTCGCAGTCTCGGGTCAGGCCACGGCCGAGCAGCTCGCGGCAGCGTGGTCGGATCCCAAGCTCGCCAACGTGCTCTACCACGACTGGGAAGCCGCGACCTACGACGAGAAGTGGTCGATCTCCTACGACGAGCGCTGCATCGACTACGCGCGCGGCCGGTTCGAGCACGTCGCCGGCACCGAGGGCTGGCCCTACGCGAGCGCGCTCGAGCTGGGGAGCGGCACCGGGTTCTTCCTGCTCAACCTCATGCAGGCCGGCGTCCTCGACGCGGGTCACGTCACGGATCTCTCGCCGGGCATGGTCGAGGTCGCGAAGCGCAACGCCGAGAGCCTGGGCTTCTCGGTGGAAGGCAGGGTTGCCGATGCCGAGTCGATCCCGTACGACGACGACACCTTCGACCTCGTCGTGGGGCACGCCGTGCTGCACCACATCCCCGACCTCGACCTCGCCATGCGCGAGGTGCTGCGGGTGCTCAAGCCCGGTGGGCGTTTCGTCTTCGCCGGTGAGCCGACCGAGAAGGGCGACTGGGTCGCGCGCCGGCTCTCCCGGTTGACCTGGTGGGCCTCGACCCGGATCACGGCACTGCCTCCGCTGCGCGAGAAGTGGGCGCGCCCACCCGCCGAGCTCGTGGAGTCCTCGCGCGCGGCTGCGCTCGAGTACGTCGTCGACGTCCACACCTTCGACCCTGACCGGCTCGCGGCGCTGTGCCTGCGCGCCGGAGCGGCCGATGTGCGCACCGTGACCGAAGAGCTCACCGCGTCGTGGTTCGGGTGGCCGGTCCGCACCTTCGAGGCGGCGGTGCGCCCCGGTGCGCTGGGCTGGGGCTGGGCGAGGTTCGCGTTCCGCGGCTGGACGCAGCTGTCGTGGCTCGACGAGCACGTGCTGTCGAGGTTCGTGCCGGACGAGCTCTTCTACAACGTGTGCGTGACCGGGCTCAAGCCCGACCGCACGCGCTGAGCAGCCGCGTCGACGTCGCCCCTTGTGGCGGTGTCGCGCGTGCGACGCGTGAGTTGCGGTCCCGAGACCCGTTGCTCGGGTGGGGCGCCGTACGCTCGACGCGTGCTGTTGGAGGGGATCGGCTCGTTGGCGCGCACGATGCGCCGGCTTCCTCCGCGCGACCCGCGTCAGGCCAAGTTCGTCACCCGCTCGTCGCTGGCGTGGATGTGGCGGAACCGCGCCGTCGACGGGTGGTACCTGATGCGCTACTGGCGGCTGTTCCTGCTGCGGGTGCGCCACCCCGACGTCGTCACCGAGGGCATGGTGTTCATCGGCCGGCGGGTCGAGCTCTACGCCCGGAGGGGATACGGGCGCCTCGTGCTGGGGCGCTGGGTGCACATCGGGGACGAGAACCGGCTGCGCGCCCACGAGGGCATCCTGCGGGTCGGTGACAAGTGCGTGCTCGGCCGCGACAACACGGTCAACTGCTACCTCGACATCGAGGTCGGAGCGGGCACGATCGTCGCCGACTGGGTGTACGTCTGCGACTTCGACCATGTCTACGACGACATCCGCCTGCCGATCAAGGACCAGGGCATCGTCAAGAGTCCGGTGCGGATCGGCCCGGACTGCTGGGTCGGCACCAAGGTGACCGTGCTGCGGGGTGCGAGGGTGGGGCAGGGCTGCGTGCTGGCCGCCCACGCCGTGGTGCGCGGCGACGTGCCGCCGATGTCGGTCGTCGGCGGGGTGCCCGGTCGTGTGCTCAAGGACCGGATCGAGGTCTACGAGGCCAGGGCCGCGACGCGAGCGGCCCTCGAGGACATCGCCCGCAAGACCTCCCGAGCCGCCACCCCCCACTGACGGGTTGGTGCACGAACGGGCCTGGACGCGATCGCGCTCACTGCGTGTCGTCGACGGCGGGTCGTGGTGCGCAGGCTCAGAAGCACGGCGGCGCACGCCTTGTAGCGTGGTGGGCATGCGCACCCTCGGGCTCCTGGGCGGTTCGTCGTGGGAGTCCACCGCCGTCTACTACGCGCTGCTCAACCGTGGCACCGCCGCGCGGCTGGGTCCGCTGCGTCAGCCACCCCTGCTGCTCCACTCGGTCGACTTCGCCGAGCTTGCCGCGAACCAGGCAGCCGGTCGGTGGGAGGTCCTGGCGCAGGAGTACGCCGAGATCACGCGCAGACTCGTCGCGGCCGGTGCCGAGGTGCTCGGCATCTGTGCCAACACGATGCACCTCGTCGCGGACGACGTCCGCGCCGCCGCCGGAGAGGCAACCCTGGTGCACGTGGTCGACTCGAGCGTCGAGGGAGTGCGGCGCGAGGGCGGCAGTCGCGTCGCACTGCTCGGCACGGCGTACACGATGGAGAAGCCGTTCTACGCCGACGCACTGCGCGCCCACGGGCTCGAGGTGGTGGTGCCCCGGTCGAGCGACCGTGCGGCGCTGCAGGCGATCGTGTACGACCAGCTCACCCAGGGCATCGTGACGGCCGGGTCGCGGGCGGCGCTGCTGGAGATGATCCGACGCTGTGCCGACGACGGTGCCGACGTCGCGCTCCTCGCCTGCACCGAGCTCCAGATGCTCGCCGCGCCGAGCGATCCGGAGTCCGCACTGCCGCTCGTCGACTCCACCCTCGAGCACTGTCGCGCGCTGCTCGACGCCGCACTCCACTGACCCGCACACCCCTGACCCGCACTCCACTGACCCGCACTCCACTGACCCGCTCCGGACCGCTCGCCCACGCGAGCGCGAGTAACACCTCGAACCGACCGGTTGGAGGCGCGAACAGGTCGGTTCGAGGTGTTACTCGCGGGATGGGGGGGTCAGGTGGCGTCGCGGAGCAGGTTGCCGGTGCGTACGACGACCCGTAGCTGCGGCCTCGACTCAGGCCGCGCGGACAGCTCGGCCAGCAACGCCCGCTCCTCGCGCACTGCTCGCCCGTAGGTGGCCACCGTGCTGTCGGCGATCGACGGCCAGGAGTAGTCGCGCGCCACGACCTCGCGAGCGGTGCGTACGACGCGTCGTGCCAGGACCTCGTCGCGCAGCACCTCGCTGACCGCGTCGGCGAGGGCGGGGGCATCGAGCGGCGGGAACACGAGCCCCGTCTCACCATGCTCCACGATCTCGGCGAGACCGCCGGTGTCGGCGACGACCAACGGTGTGCCGAGCGCGGCCGACTCGAGCGCCACGAGACCGAAGGGCTCGTAGACGCTCGGCACGACAGCGACATCGGCGGCGGCGGCCACCGAGCGCAGCCCGCCCTCGGTCAGCCAGCCGGTGAACCGCACCGACCTCGTCACGCGGAGCCGTCGAGCAAGGGCTTCGAGCGGCTCCTGCTGCGACCCCTTCCCGACGATCACCACGCGCAACCCCGGGAAGCGACGCCGCAGGCGCGGCACCGCCTCGATGAGGGTGTGCACGCCCTTCTCCCACTCGAGGCGTCCGGCGAAGAGCACGAGCGGTCCGTCGCCCGCGTGGAGCGCGCGCGCGTCCGCGACCTCGTCCGCGGTGCTCGACCACTCGGCGAGGTTGATCCCGTTGGGCCGCACGTCGACCTTGTCGGCGGGGAGGTCGAAGAGCCGGGTGACCTCCCAGCGCATGTGCTGCGAGCAGGCGATGACCCGCCGCGCCTCGAAGGTGAGCCACCACTCGATCGCGTGGATCGAGGAGCTGAAGTCGTTGGGCAGCCAGCCCTGGTGGCGGCCGGCTTCGGTCGCGTGCATCGTCGCGACGATGGGCACCACGAACGCGGCGCGCAGGTTGGCCGCGGCGTGGGCGACGAGCCAGTCGTGCGCGTGCACCACCTCGGGCCGCCACTCCTGCCCGAGCGCAAGCGCCACGCGGGTCATGCCGTGGTTGAGTGCCATCGTCCACGCGAGGAACTGCTCGTGCGCGGGCACCGCGGGGGAGTCGTGCAGCACCCGCACCACGCGAACTCCGGCCACGACCTCGTCGAGTGCCAGCTCGACGGTGCCCGGGTGCGCGGTCACGACGACGACGTCGTGACCGGCCGCTGCCTGTGCCTCCGCGAGGGCGTGCACGTGCCGCCCGAGACCGCCGTAGACCAGCGGCGGGTACTCCCACGTCAGGTGCAGGACACGCATGCGGTCAGCGTACGTCGCCGGCTCGGAGCGACGTACCGAGTCGTCGCGCGTCGAGGTGCCCGAACGGCCCGTCGTGACCGCGCAGGGTGACCGCGAGCGACCCAGCGGCGACGGTGTCGCCGCGCTCGACCAGGTCGGCGAGCAGCCGTGCCTCCCGGTGGTGCCGCTCGTGCCGGTCGCGTGCGTATCCCGCGGCCGAGTCCTTGGTCACCATGAACACCCAGTCGCTCGCCAGCGCCAGCAGGGTCGATCGGGCGAGCTGGTCGCGGACGGGATCGCGTGCGTCGGTCGGCACCGCGAGGACCTTGCCGACGCGCATCCTCAGCGCCTCGTTGTCTTCGACCAGGTCGGCGACGGCGGCCCCCTCCCACACCCGCCAGTCCTTGCCGGAGCCCCACGATCCCGGCCCGAGCTCGCGCGGTCCGCCGATGTGTCCCGCTTCGATCGCGCCGCGCAGCGTGCGCACGCGGACGCCGGCTTCCGGCAGCAGCCGCAGCACTGCGTCGAGCCACTGTGGCCCCTCGTGCCACCAGTGACCGAAGAGCTCGGTGTCATAGGCCGCGACCACGAGCGCCTCGCGGCCGTCGCGCTCGGCCGCGAGCTCGACGAGCCGCCGGCGTACGACGTCGACGAAGTCGGCTGCGTCCCTTGCCACTGCCGCGCTCGCGGCGTGGGGGTCATACGGCGCCTTGTCCCGCGGCGCGGTGGTGGTGCTGGTGACCCGGGAGGGACGGAAGCCGGACTCGTGGTCATAGCTGTGGAAGTCGCGGTACCAGCGCCCGCCGGGGTAGCCCCTCTTCGGCGACCAGACGCGGTAGGTGACGTCGAGG
>JANMMN010000399.1:0-3468 GCA_031373405.1 Actinomycetes bacterium | reverse complement strand
GGTCAGGCGTCCGAGGCGACCCGGGCCACGGCCAACATCGTCTGGTCACCCGAGACCGACGGGGCCAAGGCCGTCGACTCCGTGACCTCCGCGACGGTGCTCCCGCTGCTCACGACGATCTCGGCGCTGCCCGGTGTCGCCTGCGTGAGCAACCCGTTCAGCTCCACGGGGGAGTCACTGGGCTCGTCCTGCCCGAAGCCGGACGCCGCTCCCGACTTCGGCACCGTCCCCGCCGACCAGCAGGAAGCCCTCAAGGGTGCCCTGCTCGCGACCCAGAAGGCGGTCTCGCCGGTCAGCCCGGACGGCCACGTGGCCAAGTCCGTCGTCACCTTCACCGGCAGCGGCGACGGTGCTGACGTGCCCACCACCACGTCGCAGGCGATCATCGCGGCCGTCAAGGCCGCCAACGCCACCGAGGGCATCGAGATCGGGGCCAACGGACAGGTGCTCGAGTTCGCCGGCCAGGAGCCGCCGAGCTCGGAGGCCATCGGCGTCCTCGTCGCCCTCGTCATCCTGCTCATCGCGTTCGGCTCCATGATCGCCGCGGGGCTCCCGCTGCTCACCGCGGTCTTCGGCGTCAGCCTCGGTGGCACCCTGTTGCTCTTCGTCGCCCGCTTCACCGACGTCGCGACCTTCGCCCCGACCCTGGCGGCGATGATCGGCCTCGGCGTCGGCATCGACTACTCGCTGTTCGTCATCAACCGGTTCCGCCAGGCCGTCCATGCCGGCCACGACCCGAAGGACGCCGCCCTCGAGTCGGTCAACACCTCCGGGCGCGCGGTCGTGTTCGCCGCATCGACGGTCGTGATCGCGCTGCTCGGCCTGCTGATCATGCGGATCAGCTTCTTCACCGGCCTCGCTTTCGCCGCCTCCGGCACCGTGCTGCTGGTCATGCTCTCGGCCATCTGGCTGCTGCCCGCGCTGCTCAGTCTGCTGGGTCATCGCGCCGTCACGCCGGTCTCCGGGCTGGTGCACCACGGCCTGCGCAAGACCGGCGCGGCCAAGATCGTGACCATCTCTTTCGTCGCGGTGTTCGGGCTGCTCTGGCTCGGGATCGTCGGCAGTGCCGTGGCCAACCCCGATCTTGCTCTCGGCGTCAAGATCGGCGGAGTGCTGGTCGCATCGCTCATCTTCGGCCTCGCGATCTTCGGCTACCGCCTCACCCGCGAGCACCGCCACGAGCGCGAGCCGTGGCACACCGAGGGCGGTCGCTGGGCGCAGTACGGCCACTTCCTGCAGAAGAAGCCGATCATCTCGGCGGTCCTCTCGATCGGTATCGTCCTGCTCCTCGCAGTCCCGGCGCTCTCGCTGCGGCTCGGCTTCCCCGACGACTCGGGCAAGCCCGAGGGCAGCATCTCCCGGATCGCCTACGACCTGACCGCCGAGGGCTTCGGTCCCGGTGCCAACGGGCCGTTCTTCGTCGCGGTCGAGCTGCCGAAGAAGGGCGACGTCGAAGGCCTCGGCACCATCATCACGGCGCTGAGCGAGACCTCGGGGGTGGCGAGCACCATTCCCAACCTGGAGATGCTCCCGCTCTACGGCGGCCTGCTCGCCGAGCAGACCATCACGGCCATCCAGGTGGAGCCGACGACCGGGCCGCAGGACCAGGCGACGAGCGACCTGCTCGAGACCCTGCGCAACGAGACCCTGCCGTCGGTCACTGCGGAGACCAAGTCGGAGGCCTTCATCGGTGGCTTCACGGCCATCGTCGAGGACTTCAGCTCGGTGCTGCGCGACGCGATGCCGCTGTTCCTCGCGGTCGTCGTCGGACTCGGATTCCTCATGCTCCTCATCCTGTTCCGGTCGGCCGTCGTCTCGGCCACGGCCGTCGTGACGAGCCTGCTCTCGTTCGCGGCGTCCACCGGCATCACGGTCGCGGTGTTCCAGTGGGGCTGGTTCAACAACCTGCTCGGCGTCACCGGCACCGGCCCGGTCTTCCCGTTCCTCCCGGTCATGGTCTTCGCGATCCTGTTCGGCCTCGCGATGGACTACCAGGTCTTCCTGGTGAGCCGGATGCAGGAGGAGTGGTCGCGTACGGGAGACAACCGCACCGCCGTACGCCGAGGCCTCGCCGGCTCCGGACGGGTCGTGCTCATGGCCGCGCTCATCATGTTCAGCGTGTTCGCGGCCTTCATCCCGACGCCCAACAACACGATCAAGCTGTTCGGTGTGGCGCTGGCGAGCGCCGTCCTCGTCGACGCCTTCCTGATCCGGCTGATCTTCGTGCCGTCGTTCATGACCCTCGTGGGCAAGGCCAACTGGTGGCTGCCGGCGTGGCTCGCCGACCGGCTGCCGCACTTCGAGGTCGAGGGCGCGGACGAGATCGCCGACATCACGGACCCCGACGAAGCCGGGTCCGACAGCACGGCGGCCGACGACGCCGACCCGGTCGGCGAACCCGAGCCGGCCACCTCGCGCTGACCCCACCGCACGCCCGACGAGGGCCGGCCTCCCCCGTGGATGCCGGCCCTCGTCGGCGTCCCGGGGCGCAACGCTCGCGCCGCCTATGATGTGGCGGTGCTGAGCGGACAACGGATCTTCATCACCGGTGGGGCCGGGTTCATCGGATCCGCCCTCGCCGGCACCCTCCTCGACGACAACCAGGTCGTCGTCTACGACAACCTCACCCGCAACGCACTCGTCGACCGTGCCTGGGCGGAGCACGCCAACCTCACCTTGATCCAGGGCGACGTGTGCGATGCCGCCGGGGTCTCGACCGCGATGGCCGGCGCCACGCACGTCGTGCACTGCGCCGCCATCGCCGGCATCGACACCGTGATCAAGCGCCCGGTCGACACGATGCGGGTCAACATCCTCGGCTCGGCCAACGTGCTGCCGGCGGCCGCCGACCACGGGGTCTCCGGTCGCGTGGTCTGCTTCTCGACCTCCGAGGTGTTCGGCCAGCACGGCTTCCGGTCGAGCGAGACCGACAACACCGTGATGGGCGCCGTCGGGGAGGCCCGCTGGACGTACGCCGTCGGCAAGCTGGCCGAGGAGCACCTCGCGATCGCGCACCACCAGCAGGACGGCCTGCCGGTCGTGATCGTGCGGCCGTTCAACGTCTATGGCCCGGGCCAGATCGGCGAGGGAGCCATGCGCGCCTTCGTCCAGAAGGCGATCACCGACCAGCCGATCGAGATCCACGGCGACGGCACCCAGATCCGCGCCTGGTGCTACGTCGACGACATGGTGCGCGGCGTGCACCTCGCGCTCACGCACCCCGATGCCGTCGGCGAGTCGTTCAACATCGGCAACCAGCGTGCCGTGGTCACCATCTACGGCCTGGCCAACACGGTCGTGCGCGTCCTCGGGTCGAGCTCGCAGATCTCCTTCGTGCGCAAGGACTACGCCGATGTCGAGCTGCGTGTCCCGTCGGTCGCCAAGGCGCGCGACGTGCTCGGCTTCGAGGCCGAGATCGACCTCGACGAGGGAATCCGGCGTACGGCGGAGTTCTACCGCAGGGCGGCC
>JANMMN010000374.1:0-1698 GCA_031373405.1 Actinomycetes bacterium | reverse complement strand
CCGGGCGGCTGGTGCTGCTCGGCGACAGCGCGGGGGGCAACCTCGCAGCCGTCGTGGCGCAGGCGACCCGCGACGCGGGAACCACGCCTCCCTCGGCCCAGCTGCTGCTCTACCCGGCGGTCGACTCCAGCGTCGACCGGCCGTCGAAGGACCTCTTCGCCGAGGGATACCTCCTCACCCGGCGCCAGACGGACTGGTACCGCGACACCTACGCCGACGGCGTCGCACGCACCGACCCGCGCCTCTCGCCACTTCGGGGGGCCGACCTGTCCGGGCTTGCGCCGGCGGTGGTGGCCACGGCGGGGTTCGACCCGCTCCGCGACGAGGGCGAGGCGTACGCGGAAGCCCTGCGCGCGGCCGGTGTCCCCGTCGTGCTGCGGCGCGCTGACGGCCTGGTGCACGGATTCTTCTCGATGACCGGGATCCACCGGGTCTCGCGCGAGGAGTCCATCGCCGTGGCAGGTGCGTTCGGCGCGCTGCTCGACACAGTGGCTTGACGGATGGACCCCGCTCGGGTCAGCCGATCGTGCCGATCGGGGCCGACGGCCTCGGCGTCGCGGATGCCGTCGGAGTGGGGCTACGAGTCGGTTTCGGAGTGGGCGTGGCGGTCCGGGTCGGGGCTGGAGGTGGCGTCGAAGGCGGCGTCGGTGTCAGCGATTCGGTCGGAGGCGCGGTGGCACTCGATGACGCGGTGGCACTCGATGACGGCGCTGTCGACGGCGACGCGGTCGGCGTCGGCGAACCCGCGAGGCGCAGGCTCACCTGGTGGCCCTGACCGTCCATCCACACGACCTCGGCGACGAGCTCGTTGATCGGGATCGTCACTCCCCACTGGACGAAACCCTGCGATCCCGGGTCGATCGACAGGGTCCTGGCGCCCTCACCCGCGCTGGCCGCATGCACCACCCCGGCGAGGTCCTTGACGACGGTGCTCGTCGCGTCGATCTCCACCACGTCCGCGGACGTGTTGACGTAGCCGACCTTGAGCGAGCACAGCTGCTGCGATCCGGCAGGCGAGCAGAAGGGCTGGTCCGACGAGAGCGAGATCTGGCTCGCTGCCGGGCCGATGCCCGTAGCACCGGAGTCCGCACCGCAGGCAGCGACACCGAGGAGGACGAGCGGCCCCACCGCGATGGAGACGAGGCGATGACGGGGACGAGTCATCGGACGACGACCCGGAGCAGCCCGCTCGATGTCGCGACGTACGCACGGTTGCGCGCCAGGTCGACCCGCAACAGGTACACGCCGCGGGCAGGGAAGGCGAACGAGAACGGGATCGCCGCCCCCTTGGCGCGACCGGCAGCGAGGGTGCGCGTGGTGCCCCGGAACACATAGCGGAGTGCGAGGCCGGTGCCGGCGGGGAGCCCGGCCACCGCGCAGCTTCCTCGGCCGGTTGCCGCCGGGCGCAGGACGGTCGTCGACACCCGGCACACCATCGGCGCGCTCGCACCCTGGACCGTCACGCCACTCGAGGAGGCGAGCCAGGGCTTGCGGGTCGAGACCGCGGACACCGTCGTCGTCGTCCTGGCAGTGAACGTCAGTGCGAACACGCCGCCCGTTCCGGTGACGACGGTGACCGACGACGACGCGCCGACGCTGGGGGCGACTGCCACCCGCACGGCGACGCCCTTGACCCCGGTGCGCGTGGTTGTCGCGAGCACGCGCCCGCGGATGGTGACCTTGGTGCCGCTGCGCACG
>JANMMN010000349.1:0-6532 GCA_031373405.1 Actinomycetes bacterium | reverse complement strand
GACCACCGTGTCGGCGGAGACGGCCTGGTGCACCCCGCCCTGGTCCCAGAACTCCGTCGCGACGCCGTAGGCGGCCGCGAGGGCGGCGAGATCACTGTCCACACCCTCATCTTGGGGGGTGCCGCCCGGGCGACACCACCGAACCCCGGCGATTCATGCAAACGCTTTCAGCGCCTCACCACACCGGCGGTCGCCGGTGCCCCCAGGGTGCCGCCTCCTCGAGCTGGGCCGCCACCGCGATGAGCGTCGTCTCGGTGAACGGCCGACCCACGAGCTGGACCCCCACCGGCAGCGTCACCCCGTCGACGAGCGGCCACGACAACGGCACCGACATGGCTGGTTGCCCGGTGATGTTGTAAGGGGCGGTGAAGGGGGTGAAGCGCTTCTGCGCCTCGAAGTCGGCAGCCGGGTCGTCGTCGTCACGCAGCCCGCCGATCGGCGAGGGCAGCGCGGCGAGCGTCGGGGTGAGCACCACGTCGTACGCCGCGGTCGCGTTGACCACCATGCGCGTGATCAGCCGCATCATCGACACCGACCCGGCGAGCTCGATCCCGGTCACGCGGCGACCGCGCTCACGCAGCCACCGCGTCAGCGGCATCAGTCGCGCCTCGTCGTCGGGGAGCACGGGCGTGAGAAGCGCGAGCACCGACCACACGGACTCGAACGCGGCGACCGAGTCCGGCGTGAACGGTGGCGCGATGTCCTCCACCTCGTGCCCGAGCGAGGACAGCAGCGCGCTCGCCTCCTCGTACGCCGCGACGCAGTGCGGGTCGACGTCCGCAGCCGCGATCACGGGGGTGAGGTAGCGACCGATCCGGAGTCGTCCGGGGTCGCGACCGGCAGCGGCGAGGAACGTCTCCCCAAGGGGCAGGGGTGGCGCCGGGAAGGGGTCGTCGAGGAACGGTCCGGCGAGGACGTCGAGCAGCGCCGCCGCGTCGCGCACGGAGCGCGCGAGCACCCCCTGGTGCGGGAGCTCGCCCACCGGATCACGCAACGGCCCGTTGCTGATCCGACCCCGGGAGGGCTTGATCCCGACGAGTCCCGTGACGCTCGCCGGGATGCGGATCGACCCGCCGCCGTCCGAGCCGTGACCCGCGCTGGCGAGCCCGGCCGCGACCGCCGCCGCCGCGCCACCGCTCGACCCGCCGGCCGACCGGGTGAGGTCCCACGGCGTGCGAGCCGGCGGAGCGACGTCCGGCTCGGTGTAGCAGGGCAGACCGAACTCAGGGGTGTTGGTCTTGCCGGTGATGACCAGGCCGCCCTGACGCATGCGGGTGACCACATGGTCGTCGCCGTACGGGGTGATGTCGTAGGCCGCGGAGCCCAGGGTGCAGCGCACCCCCGCCACGAACACGAGGTCCTTCGCCGGGACGACGGTGCCGAAGAGCGGGCCGAGCTGCTCGTGCGGGTCCGCCTCGGCGACGCGCTGGTCGACGGCCCGCGCTGCCTCCCGCGCGAGGTCGTCGGTGCGCGTGATGAACGCGCCGACGGTGTCGCCGGTCGCGTCGGTGCGTGCGATGTAGTGGTCGGTCAGCTCGAGGGAGGAGAACTCGCGGCGGCGGATCGCCGCAGCCTGGTCGAGCGCGCTGAGCTCGTGCAGCTCGGTCATCGGCGTACCCCTTCCTGGGTTGCCTCGGCCTTCACGCTACGCCGCGGAGCACATCGGCGGTCGCGGCGGCCGCGGTGCTCGTGGCGCTCGCGGGTCACCGCGACGCTAGGCCACGCGACCTGCTTAGGGTGTGCGGGTGCCGAGTTACCCCGACGCCCCGCGCCTCGACCTCATCGACGACCTCCACGGTCGACCCGTGCCCGACCCGTACCGGTGGCTGGAGGACCCGCGCGACGAGCGCACCCTGGCGTGGTCGGCGGAGCAGGCCCAGCTGCTCACGGCCGAGGGGGCGGAGTGGACGCGCCTGGAGTCCTTCCGCCTGCGCATCGCCGAGCTGCTCGGCGCCGGCTCGATCTCACCGCCGTACCGCCGCGGTCAGCGCACGTTCTTCTCCCGCCGCACGGGAGACCAGCAGTTCCCGGTGCTCGCGACGATCGATCCCGACGGCACCGAGCGCGTGCTCCTCGACCCGATGGAGATCGACCCGAGCGGTCTGACCACGCTCGACTCCTGGCAGCCGAGCAAGGAGGGCGACCTGCTCGCCTACCAGCTCTCCGAGGGCGGCACCGAGGAGTCGATCGTCCACGTCATGGACGTGGCGACCGGTGTGCTCGTCGACGGACCGATCGACCGCGCCCGCTACTCCGCGATCGCCTGGCTCCCGGGCGGCGAGGCCTACTACTACGTCCGCCGCCTCGACCCGGCCGGCCTGCCCGACGACGAGGCACAGTTCCACCGCCGCGTCTGGCTGCACCGCGTCGGCACCGACCCCGCCCAGGATGTGCTGGTGTTCGGCGAGGGACGCACGATCACCAACTACTACGGCGTCTCGGTCAGCCGCGACGGACGCTGGCTGCAGATCTCCAGCCAGGAGGGCACCGAGCCGCGCAACGACCTCTGGATCGCCGACCTCACGACGTCGTCGCCGGAGTCGCCCGAGCTCGTGCCGGTGCAGGTCGACGTCGACGCCCAGACCGGGCTGCACCTCGGCCGCGACGGTCGTGCGTACGTCAGCACCGACCGCGACGCGCCCCGCGGCCGCATCGCCGTCGTCGACCCGACCACGCCCACGGCGGAGCACTGGGTCGACCTTGTCCCCACGGACCCGACCGCAGTGCTCGAGGACTTCGCGATCCTCGACGGAGGCGAGCTCGAACGGCCGCTCCTCGTCGTGGCCTGGACCCGGCACTCCGTCGGAGAGCTGACGCTGCACGACCTCGCCACCGGCGAACGACTCGAGCGGATCGAGCTCCCCGGCGTCGGCACCCTCGGCGGGATCGTCGAGCAGCCTGACGGCGGTCCGGTCGTGTGGTTCGTCTACACCGACTACACCACGCAACCGCACGTCTACACCTACGACGGGCGCACTCGAACCGTCGAGCTCTACGCCTCGCCTCCGGGCACGGTCGAGGTGCCCGCGATCCATGCTGAGCAGGTCACCTACACCTCCGCCGACGGCACCGAGGTGCGGATGTTCGTCCTCTCGCCGACCGGGGCGCCCGACCGACCGCGACCGACGATCCTCTACGGCTACGGCGGCTTCGGGATCTCGATGCAGCCCGGCTACTCCGCCTCGATGCTCGCGTGGGTCGAGGCAGGCGGCGTCTACGCCGTCGCCGGTCTGCGCGGCGGCGGCGAGGAGGGCGAGGAGTGGCACCGCGCGGGGATGCTCGGCCACAAGCAGAACGTGTTCGACGACTTCCACGCCGCGGCCGAGTGGCTGGCGCGCGAGGGCTGGACGACGCGCGACCAGCTCGCCATCAGCGGGGGGAGCAACGGCGGCCTGCTCGTCGGTGCCGCGCTCACCCAGCGGCCCGACCTGTACGGCACCGTCGTGTGCGCGGCGCCGTTGCTCGACATGGTGCGCTACGTCGAGTCCGAGCTCGGTGCGACCTGGACGGTCGAGTACGGCGACCCGGCGAAGCCCGACGAGCTCGACTGGCTGCTCGGCTACTCGCCGTACCACAACGTCACCGCGGCCACGGACTACCCGGCGACGCTGTTCATGGTCTTCGACAACGACACGCGCACCGACCCGATGCACGGTCGCAAGCTGTGCGCCGCACTGCAGCACGCGACCTCGGGCCGTCGTCCGGTGCTGATCCGGGCCGAGGCCAACGTCGGCCACGGGGCCAGGGCGCTGTCGACGTCGGTCGACGAGAGCGCCGTGATGCTCTCGTTCACCGCACGCTGGACCGGCCTGGCAGCCGACTGACCTCGCGCGTCCACCTCGGACCCGCCGGTAGGGTCGAGCCCGTGATGCGCACCCTCGCCGCCGACGCGTGGTACCAGACCGCACTGGCCTGGTTCCTCCGCGACGGCCTCCCCGTGCTGATCACCGTGGTGGCCGCGATCCTCACGTGGTGGGTGCTCGGCCGGCTCATCGCCCGGGTCACCGGTGAGGCCGTCAAGCGCGCCAGCCAGGACCGCCCGGCTCAGGCGCGGCGCATGGACCACACCGCGGAGCTCACCGACGCCCTCATGGGTCAGCGCCGCGAGCAACGCGCCCAGGCGCTCGGCCAGCTGCTGCGCAGCGTCATGACGTTCAGCGTCGTCGGGCTCGCCGCGCTGCTCGTCCTCACTCAGCTCGGGGTCGACATCACCCCGCTCCTGGCCAGCGCCGGCATCATCGGCGTCGCGCTCGGCTTCGGTGCCCAGACGCTGGTCAAGGACTTCCTGTCCGGCATCTTCCTGGTGCTCGAGGACCAGTACGGCCCGGGCGACGTCGTCGACCTCGGGTCGGCCATCGGCACGGTCGAGGAGGTCACGCTGCGCATCACCCGGGTCCGCGACATGTCCGGCATCGTCTGGTACGTCCGCAACGGCGAGATCCTGCGGGTCGGCAACCGGTCGCAGGGCTGGACCATGGCGGTCGTCGACGTCCCCATCGCCTACCAGGAGGACCTCGACCGGATCCGCCGCATCGTCGAGGAGGTGGGCGCCACGATGGACGCCGACCCTTCCTACGACGGGATCCTGTTCGGCACACCCACGTATGCCGGTGTCGAGAGCGTGAGCGGAGACGCGGTCTTCGTGCGCGTCACCGCCAAGTCCGCACCCGACCAGCAGATGACCGCGTCACGTGCGCTGCGCGAGCAGCTCAAGCTCGCCTTCGACGAGGCAGGAGTACGTGTCCCGGTCCTCCAGCGCCAGAACCTTCCTGGCCAGCCAGGCACGGGTGGCGCCGGGACGACACCCCGAGTCTGACCCGCTCCGACGGCGTCATGGTGCGCCGCGCAGAGCGAGCGCACACACTGGGGACCATGAAGTGCCTCGTCACCGGTGCCACAGGCTACATCGGTGGGCGACTGGTGCCCGAACTGCTCGCCGCCGGCCACGAGGTGCGGGTCCTGGCGCGGCATCCCGAACGGCTCGTCGACCGCACCTGGGTCGACCAGGTCGAGGTCGTCGGCGGTGACGCGAGCGATGCGATGACGCTCGCCAAGGCGCTCGACGGCATCGACGTCGCCTACTACCTCATGCACTCCTTGATGAGCGGTGACGCGTTCGAGGAGCTCGAGGTGCGGATGGCGCGCACGTTCGGCGCAGTCGCGAACGAGCGACGCGTCGGGCGCATCGTCTACCTCGGCGGGCTGCACCCGCACGTTCCCGCCTCGGAGCTCTCGGAGCACATGCGCAGCCGAGGGATGGTCGGCGAGGTGCTGCTCGCGAGCGGCGTGCCGACGATCGAGCTGCGCGCCGCCGTCATCATCGGCAGCGGATCGGTGAGCTTCGAGATGATCCGCTACCTCACCGAGCGGCTGCCCGTGATGGTGACGCCGCGCTGGGTCCGCTCCCCCACGCAGCCGATCGCGATCCGCGACGTCCTCTACTACCTCGTGCGCTGCGCAGACCTCACGGACGAGCTCAACCGCACGTTCGAGATCGGCGGGCCCGAGGCGACGACGTACGAGGGCATGATCGCGGGCTACGCGCGCGCGGCCGGGCTGCGCAAGCGGGTCATCGTCGCCGTGCCCGTCCTGACGCCGCGGCTGTCGAGCCGGTGGGTCGCGCTCGTCACGCCGGTGCCGCGGACGATGGCGAAGCCGCTCGTCGAGAGCCTCTCGCACGAGAGCGTCTGCCGCGAGCACGACATCGCCGCGTACATTCCCGACCCGCCCGAAGGGCTCATCCCCTACGAGCGTGCGGTCGAGCTGGCGCTCTCCAAGGTCCAGCACGCCGAGGTGCGCACGACCTGGACCAGCTCGAGCGTCCCCGGCGCACCGAGCGACCCGCTGCCCTCCGACCCGTCCTGGGCGGGTGGGTCGCTGCACACCGACGAGCGCGAGACGGTCGTGCGCGCCGACCCCGCCGACCTCTGGCGCGTGATCGAGGGCATGGGCGGCGACCACGGCTACTACTCCTTCCCGCTGGCGTGGGAGGTGCGCGGCTGGATCGACCGGCTCGCCGGGGGCGTCGGACTGGCACGAGGACGGCGCGACCCCGACCGGCTGCGAGTTGGTGACCCGCTGGACTTCTGGCGGGTCGAGGAGCGGGTGCCGGAGAAGCTGCTCCGGCTCCGCGGCGAGTTCCGGATGCCTGGCCTGGCATGGCTCGAGCTGGCGATGCGCACCGAGACCGATGCGCGCGGCCGCGCCGTCACCGTCTACACCCAGCGGGCGCTGTTCCATCCTCGCGGCTTCCCCGGCGAGGTGTACTGGGCGGGCATGAAGCCCTTCCACGGCGTGATCTTCGGATCGATGCTCACCAACATCCGAGACCGTGCCGAGGAGCTGCACGGCTCCCACGCCTCGACCGGGTCGAGCGCGGCGTAGGCGGACCGAGCGCGCCCACGTCGACCGCGGTACGCCGACCGGCACAATGGTGACCATGTCGACCGAGACCACGCCGTACGACCGGATGGGCGGAGCCGCTTTCTTCACCACGCTCGTGCACCGCTTCTACGAGGGCGTCGCGACCGAC
>JANMMN010000201.1:0-3270 GCA_031373405.1 Actinomycetes bacterium | reverse complement strand
GCTCGCTGGTCTCGGCCGAGACCAGCGAGCGAGCGGCCGAGCAGGGTCACCTCGCCGGCGTCGGCCGGCGCCATCCCGGTGAGCACGCGCACCAGCGTCGACTTGCCGGAGCCCGACCGACCCGACACGACGGTGAGGGAGTGCGAGCGGACGACGAGGTCGAGCCGGTCGAGCACAGCGACGCCGTGGTAGCGCACGCAGATGCCGGACATCGTGGCGACGACGCCGCCCGCCGGGCGGGTCGCGCGTTCCGGCTTCGCCTCGGCGAGGTCCGGCGCGCTGCCGGCGCCCCGCAGCAGAACGCCGTCGCTCACCGCCACCGCCACGGCTCCCTCGTGCGCGCCGGCACCGTGGCGCAACGCGTCGGGCAGCCGCACCCAGCCGCGATCGTCGACCACGAGGGTCACCTCGTCCGGAGCAGCGGGATCCCACTGCTCGGAGAGTCGGCCGTCGCGGATGCGCACGACCCGGTCGGCGATCCGGGTGGCCCGCGGGTCGTTCTTGACGAGGACGAGGGTGGCGCCGAGGTCGGCGACGGCCGCCGCGAGGACGTCGTAGACGTGGTCGGCCGCGCGGCTGTCGAGCTCGCCGGTCGGCTCGTCGGCGAGCACCAGGCTCGGGCCGTGGGCGAGCGCGGCGGCGACCGCGACGCGTTGCGCCTCGCCGCCCGACAGCGTCCCAGGCCGGCGGTGGGCGAGGGCGTCGAGGCCCAGCCGGGAGAGCACGTCGTACGCCGCGGTCATCGCGTCGGTACGACCACGTCCGGCGAGGCGCAGCTGCAGCGCGACGTTGTCGGCGACGTCGAGCTCGGGTCTCAGCGACCGGCGAGCGCTCTGGTCGACGAGCCCGAGCCGGTCTCGCCGCAACGCCGTGCGGCTGCGGTCGTCAGCTCCGGTGAGGTCGACGCCGGCGACGCGCACGGATCCCGAGCTCGGTGCGATCTCGGCAGCGAGCACACCGAGCAGCGTCGACTTGCCTGAGCCGTTGGGACCGTGGACGACGAGGCGTTCGCCAGCCGGCACCTGGAGCGACAGGCCGCGCAACGCCGCGACCGAGCCCCGTGGCGCGGGGTGCAGGCAGAAGAGGTCGTGCACCTCGACGGCATGGGTCATCGCAGTGCCTGCCCGTCCTGCGCCGGCCAGGCGGTGCGCAGCATCCGTGAGACGACCAGTGCGCAGGACGTCAGCGCGACCGTGAATCCGAGGCCGAGAACCAGCGCTGCCCATCCAGGACCTGTCGCCGGTGCGAGCGGGGGTGTCGGCTCGATCCCGTTGGCGGACACGGAGATCAGCGAGGTGACCGCTCGAGTGAGGAGGAGACCGGTGACAGCCCCGGCGGCGAGCGCAGGCACGGCGGCGGCGACCGCGCGAAGCCACAGGCTCCACCTCAGGGTCGAGGTGGGTACGCCGTCGGCCTCGTGCGCGAGGAGCTGACCGTCGTCGTCGCGCCGCTCGCCGACGACCAGGAGCACCAGCGACAGCAGCCCCACCGCCAGCGCGGCCCCGGCTGCGACCAGGAGCAGCCAGCCCGCGCCCTGGCTCACCGCGTCGGAGTCGAGAGCGGCCCGCCGGGAGTCCTGCGTCGTGACCCCGAGCCGGTCGTACGGCGCCGTGGTCAGGGTCGGAAGGTTCTGCTCCGCCGTCGCGTCGCCACCACCCACCCATGCCTCGCGGGCGGCGCCGGACCCGGGCTCGGCGTCGTCGAGCAGTGCGGAGAGTGCGGCGCGGTCCGCGACGACGAAGCGCGGCCCCATCGTCGGGAACCGGGGAAGCGTCCCGACGACCCGCACGGCGACAGCCTCCCCGGCACCGAGGTCGAGACGCACCGACTCGCCGCGCGACGCGGTCACCGGGTCGACGAGGACCGCGATCGGCGCCCGGTCGGCGAGCCCGGGGCGGACCACCGCCAGCTGCCCGGTGAGCGTGTAGTCGAGTGCGAGCGTGGTCTCCCCGGCCGTCGCGTCGGCCGTCCTCGACGACCAGGAAGTCCAGGAGGCAGCCGGGAGCTGGGGCGTCCCGAGCACGAGTCGACCCGCCGGGAGCTCGTTGGCGGTCCCGCCCTCACCGATCTTGTGCTGGTGGATGGTCGCGTCCGCGGCGTTCTCCCGCAGCGTGAGCGCGACGAGGCTCCGGCTGGGCCCCAGATCGGGGAGCTCACCGGTGAGCACACCTGCGCGCGAGGTGAGCGCGACGCCTCGCTCGCGGCCGTCCGGGGATGCGATCCAGGCGACCACGTCGACCGCGACCTCGCTCGTGCGCGTCCAGGAGACGACGGGGATCGACAACACGGTCGCTGTGTCGGGGACCGGCAGGCCGGGGATGGCCGTCGCGGTGATCGCCCGCGCACTCGTGACGGCGTCGGACGCGCCGACGGTGCGGTCCCAGCGCGACAGTCGCGTCAGCGAGTCGGGCTCGACGCCGAGCAGCCCGACTGCGTCCCCACTCGTGGCCGAGGTCCGCACACCGGCCACCGAGCGCAGCACCGAGAACACGGGTGCGGAGAGCGGTGCGTTCGCCACGACGTCGAGGGGGTTCTCGGATGTGCGTCCGACGATGAGCCGGGCGGCCGTCGGGACGTCGTACGCAGCGGTGTCGGCATTGTTGGCCGTCAGCGTCGCGCGGTACGCCCCGGCGAACACCACCGTCCCCACGGCAGCCGTGACGAAGCCGACGGTGACGACCGTGCGCAGCGGCCGGCGTACACCGCTGGCGGCCGCGATGCGCGCCGGCACGGCTGCCGAGGGCAGCCGTCGGCTGGTCCACGCGGCGAGGGGGATCCAGGCACGCGCAGTGACCAGGGCCGCCGCGACGAGCCCGAGCAGCGGCAGTGCGGCTGCCAGCGGGTCGCCGTCGACGGTCGTGGCACCGACGTCGCCGCGCGCCGCGACGAGGGCGAGGCAGCCGAGACAGCCGACAGCGACGAGCTCGACGACGTGCCAGGCGGCGCGCTCGCCGGTGCTCGGCCAGACGAGCACGACGGTGGTGAGCACTGCGGCGAGAACCGCGAGCGTGACGAGGACCGGGAGGGCGTCGAGCACGGCCGCCGTCGCGAGCGCGCGTGCCGGTGGGTGCACCGGCTGGCGGTCGGTCACGAGCCAGGCCGCGACCCACCCCGCCGCCCCGCCGAGGAGGGCTCCCGTCGCGACGACGACCCCGACGCCAGCCGCGGCGAACCCGAGCAGCGTCCGACGGGAGGCACCGCGGCGACGCAGCAGCGCGGCCGCCTCCTGGTGCTCGCGCCGCAGCCCCGCCGCGGCGACGAGGACGAAGC
>JANMMN010000304.1:0-12167 GCA_031373405.1 Actinomycetes bacterium | reverse complement strand
CGGGCATCGACGCTCGTCGCCGGGGCGCGCGGCCTCGCGCTGCTGGTCTCGACGGTGCCGGTCACCGCCGCGGCCGTCGACGCGCCCGCCCCACGCCGGATCGTCACCGGCTGGATGCCCTACTGGAGCACCGCTGCGTCGACCGCGTCGGTCGTGGCCAACGCCGACCTGTTCACCGAGGTGTCGCCGTTCTGGTACTCCGCGCAGTGGTCCGGCGGGCGGTCGGTCATCACAGAGCAGGTGAGCGCCTCGTCGAAGGCCGATGCGCTCGCGCGGGTGCGCGCGGCCGGCATCAAGGTCGTGCCCGCGATCACCGACGGCATGCCCCCCAAGCAGCTGGCCGCGGTCCTGGCCAACGCGACCACGCGCGCGGCGTTCGTCGCCCAGCTGGTCGACCTCGCCGTGTCCAACGGGTACGCCGGCCTCGACCTCGACTTCGAGAAGTTCGCGTTCAGCGACGGGCGGTCGACCTGGTCGAGCACTCGCCCCTCCTGGGTCGCCTTCGTCGCCGCGCTGTCCGGCGCGCTGCACGCCAAGGGCAAGCTGCTCTCGGTCACGACCCCGCCCATCTACGACGCGGGTCAGTCGAGCTCGTCGGGCTACTGGGTCTATGACTGGGCCGGCATCGCCCGCTACGTCGACCGGCTGCGGATCATGGCCTACGACTACTCGGTCAGCGTCCCCGGGCCCATCGCGCCGTTCGCCTGGGTCGAGAAGATCGTCGCCTTCGCGGTCACGCAGGCGCCGCCGGGCAAGATCCAGATCGGGGTGCCCACCTACGGTCGTGACTGGGTCCGGCGCAATGCGGCCAACAAGTACCTCGTCGAGGGCACCTGCCCCGTCGACAACGTGCCGGACTACTCCAAGAAGGAGTTCACAGCGGCGACGGTCCCCTCCGTGCTCGCCGCCCGTGGTCTCACTGCGGCGTCGGTCACCTGGAACGCGACGTACCGCGAGCAGACCTTCCGCTACAGCAAGGTCTACGCGGGCACCAACGGCGCCGGGGCGGCGACGTCGTGCACGGTGTTCCGTGAGGCCTGGTACGACGACGGCCGTGCGGCGACCGCCCGCGCCACGCTCGTCGGGAAGTACCAGCTCGCCGGCATCGCCCAGTGGACGATCGGTGGCGAGGATCCCGCGCAGTGGGCCTCCCTGCGCGCCTACGCCCGCACGATCGCGCCGACGCCCACGTCCGTGGTCGTGGTGGCACCGGCGTACGTCGGGTTCCGCCAGCCGCTCACCGTCGCCGCCCGAGGCGTCTCGGCCGGGCTGCCGGTGGTCGACGCGTCGGCCACGCTGTTCTTCCGCCGGCTCGGCACCACGACCTGGATCCGGATGGCCGACTCGCGCACCGGCGCCGACGGACGGGTCTCCTTCCGCTCGGTGCTGCCGGGCCACGGTGACTACCGGGTCTACGTCGGCGGCACCTACGAGCGCGCCGCGGGGGCGGCCAACACCCGGGTGACGGCCAAGAGCGTCCTCACGGTGACGCCGGCCGCCGCGTCCGTACGACCCGGTTCGACGGTCAACGTCACGGTGACGACGCTGCCGCGCATCACCAAGCAGGTCCTCGTGCGCCAGGTGCTCGTCAAGGGCAGGTGGGTCACGGCAGCCAAGGCCGTGGCGCCCCGATCCGGCGTCGTGGTCTTCCCGGTGAAGCCGCTCGGGCGCTACACGACGTACACGATGCGCATCGTCGCGGTAGCCACCGCGGGCTATGCCAGCGGCGTCGCGACCTTCACGGTGCGGGTGCGCTGATCCCGATCACCCGGCGGGACTGCTGAGGCAGACCGCCGGGAGCTCGAACCAGCGCAGGTGCTCGAAGTCGCTCGTGACCGAGTCCGTGGAGACGTCGTCCCCCGGTGCGCCCAGCGACTCCATGAGGGCGTGCGCCTGCTCGAGGTAACCGGCGAGGTCGGACTCCGGTGCCCGGTCGTCGTGGTGCGGGTAGGTCAGCACACCGTCGACGTAGTCGAGCTGCGCGAGGCGCAGCGGTGGCTCGACGGCACCGTCGCGGTGCCGCCACCGGCCCGAGGCTAGGTCGAAGCGATACTCCGGCACGAGCTTCCAGCCGTGGTCGGCGACGAGGCCGACCGCCTGGACGACGTAGCGGAAGACGTCCTCGCTGACGAAGTAGTTGAAGTTGACGCGGACCCAGCCGGGCTTGATGCCCTCGCAGCCGTGCGTGATCTCGCGCTCGAACTCGTGGCTGCGTTCGATGTCGATGCCGAGCAGCCGGTGGCCGTAGGGTCCGGCGCACGAGCATCCGCCGCGGCTCTGGATCCCGAACAGGTCGTTGAGGATCGCGACGACGAGGTTGTGGTGCAGGTAGCGACCGCCGGGACGGCGCACGGTGAACGACACGATCGAGAGCCGGTCGGCCGTGAGGTTGCCGAGGATGTCGATGGTCGGGTGGGCCTGCCATGCCGTGATCGCGCGGCTGACGAAGTCGTGCTCGTGCGCGCGGATCACGTCGACGCCGACGTGGCGCTTGAGGTCGAAGACGAGACCCGCCCGGATCGACTCGACGATCGCCGGTGTGCCGGCCTCCTCGCGGTGCACCGGGTCGGCGAGGTAGACGTGCTCCGCGGGGTTGACGTAGGCGACGGTGCCACCGCCCACCACGACGGGCACCGAGTTCGTGAGCAGGTCCCGGCGGATACCGAGCACGCCGGGGGTTCCGGGGCCGCCGATGAACTTGTGCGGGGAGAGCACGACGGCGTCGAGGTAGGTGCTCGGGTCGGCGGGGTCGCCCGCCATGTCGATCTCGAGGTACGGGGCCGCAGCAGCGAAGTCCCACACCGCGAGGGCGCCGTGCTCGTGCAGCAGCCGGGAGATCGCATGCGTGTCGGTCATGATCCCCGTGACGTTGGACGCCGCGCTGAACGACCCGACCTTCACCGGGCGATCGGCGTGGGCGATCAGCTCGGCCTCGAGCCGTCCTGCGTCGATGTGCCCGTCTGCGTCCTCGGGGATCGTGACGACATCGGCGATCGACTCGCGCCAGGGCAGCTCGTTGCTGTGGTGCTCGAACGGTCCGATGAAGACCACCGGCCGCTCCGCCGCGGGGATCTGTGCTGAGAACGAGTAGCGCCGGTCGAGGTCGGCCGGGATACGCAGGTTGAGGATGCCGACCAGCTTGTCGATGGCTCCGGTGGAGCCGGAGCCGGTGAAGATGACGACGGCGTCGTCGCTGCACCCGAGGCTCTCGTGGATGATCGCGCGGGCATCCTCGCGCAGCCGCGAGGTCTGCAGGCCGGTGCCGCTGCTCTCGGTATGGGTGTTGGCATAGCGGGGGAGCACCTCACGGCGGATGAAGTCCTCGAGGAAGCCGAGCGCCCGACCCGAGGCGGTGTAGTCGGCGTAGGTCACGCGGCGCGGACCGTAGGGGCCGTACATCACCTGGTCGTCGCCGATGACGCTCTCCCTGATCCGCGCGAGCAGCGGCGGCTCTGGCAATGACGGGTCGCGCGGGGGCACGGGGAGCAGCTCGTCGGACACGTCCCGAGGGTACGCGCCGGGGGGAGGGGCTCGTCGTCCGTGCGACGATGACGCCCGTGGGAATCGCGCCGGTGGAGCTCGAGCGCCCGGAGTCCGAGGCGGTCACCGAGCCGGACCGGCCCTGGATCACCCTGGTGTGGAACGACCCGGTCAACCTGATGTCGTATGTCACCTACGTCTTCATGACGCACTTCGGCTACTCCAAGGAGCACGCCCAGAAGCTCATGTGGGACGTGCACCACGAGGGTCGCGCAGTCGTCTCCGCCGGGTCCCGCGAGGAGATGGAGCGCGACGTCACCGCGATGCACTCCTACGGACTCTGGGCGACCCTGCAGAAGGACGACTGACGTGGCGGGCCACGGCTTCCGCCGCAGCCTCAGCGGGCGCATCACGTTGCGCACCGACGAGGTCGAGCGCGGCATCCTCGCCGACCTGGTGGGCCAGCTGCTCGAGTTCGTCACCCCCGACGAGGCGTGGGCGGAGGACGCCGACCCGCTCGCCGTCCTGGTCGGCATCGACCCGACCGCCGAGCGTCCCGACGACCCGGCGCTGCACCGGTTGTTCCCGGACGCGTACGCCGACGACGACGAGGCATCTACGGAGTTCCGCCGCTTCACCGAACGCTCCCTGCGTGAGGTCAAGATGGCGCACGCCCGCACGGTGGTCCACTGCCTCGAGCGCTCCGGCGACAAGCTGGACATCAGCGACATCGAGGCCCAGGCGTGGCTCGGCACCCTCAACGACCTGCGCCTCACCCTCGGCAGCCGCCTGCAGATCGACGACGACCGGGTCGAGCGGCTCGTCGACCTCGACGAGGACGACCCGGCCTTCGCGATCTACCACGTCTACGACTGGCTCACCTTCCTCCAGGACACCCTCGTCCGAGCCCTCACCGGCCTCGAGTCCGAGCCGCCGCCCAGCGCCGCGCTCTAGTCCCGCTGCCGCACGGCGATCCGCGCCGCACGCGCTCCGCGTCGCTGCCGGTCGAAGCGAGCCACGGCGGCCATGTGGGGCACCGTGAGTCCCCACACGATGGCGAGAGCGATCCACAGGATGCGTCCAGTTGTTCCCTCGCCGACGAACGCGACGAGCGCGAGGGCGACGAGGACGGTCACCGCGAGCGCAGGAAGCCCGGCTCGTACCACGCGGAGCAACGCAGGTGGGGTCAGCCCGCCGTGGTCGTCGAGGGCGAGCCGTGCGGTGTGCCGCAGGGCGTGCCAGAAGGCGAAGTAGACGGCGAACGCCAGGAGCGGCGTCACGCATAGGGCGAGCGTGAGCAGCACGAGCAGCTCCAGCACCGCGCGCATGCGTCGGGTCCGCAGGAGATGGACGGCAGCTGCCGCCGTCACGAGGAGTATCAGCGTCCGCGCCAGCGACCCGAGGGTGCTGCCGAGTGGTCCGAGAAGTGCCGGCTCGAGCAGGCCGAGGGTTGCGGTCGTGGCGGTCGCGCTGAGGGGGAGCACGACAGGAACGCCGCCCACGGCGAGCGCGTGGACGCGGCGCCACATCGCCGACGTGGGCTCGTCGTGGTCGAGCTCCGCGGCACTCTCCACGTCGCCCGTGCCGAAGTGCCAGGCCGACATGGCCACGACGGCGAGGAACGCGGGTGCGGGCGCAGCGAGCACGAGCGTCGCGGCAACAGCCGCAGTCCCCAGATAGAGAGCCGCCGTGCGCGGCCGCTGACGTGTCCCGGCGAGCTCTCCGGCGTCGACAGCGCCGTGCGGGACCCCGAGGGCCAGCGCCACGACCGCGGCCCAGATGGCCCAGGCCGGCACGGTGGTGGCAGCCGCCGTCGCGCCCGTGGCGAGGCTGACTACGACGGCCACGACGGCCGCGGAAGGGCCGGCGGCGAGCACCCAGGTGGCCGTAGACGGCCAGCGCCGAGGACGTTCGGCCGGCGGCGTACCGGGTTGGGCCTGCACGACAGCCACAGCAGCTCCGCGTGGTCGATCGATGGAGGGGCGGGCTGACCCCGAGGCCTCGGGAACCTCGGGGTCGGCCCCTGCCCGCACGTCTACCGGGAGATGGGCGTGCGGGACGTCGTGCGACACCTGCGTCGCAGGCATCGGGAACGCGACCGCTCAGGCGGCGGCGTTGACCGGTGGTGCGTGCGAGGACGGCGCCTCGTCGAACTCCTGCGCAGCGAAGGCCGGATCGTCGTCGGCGCTCTTCATCCGGGCGATCTTGTAGATCACCAGCCCGTAGAGGCACTTGGCCAGGACGTCTGCGACCGAGTAGCCGACCTGTCGGGCCACGAACGCATCCGCGCCGTCGAGCCCGAAGACGGGGAACAGGTAGGAGATCGGGTAGACGCCCCACGTCGCGATGAGCAACAGCCGGAGCCGGCTCACGGAGGCTGCGACCTCGGGCGGCTGACGGTCCAACGACTTGGTCAGCTCGACGAACAGGACATAGAGGATGAACAGGAACGGGATCGTGGACAGCGCGCCCCAGATCATCTTCGGAGCAGTGTCGGCGGCGATCTCGCCGGGGTAGCCGAGCACGATCATGAGCGCCGACGCGGGGATGAGCTTGGTGAGCAGCGAGGCGCGTGTCGCCCGTGGCAGGGCGAGCACGGCGATCGTCTCGAGCAGGAGCAAGGGGACGGTGAGCAGCCAGTCGACGTAGCGGTAGCCCTCGTTGAACCCGAATGGTGTGAGCGCGTAGTCGCCGCCGATCGAGGTGGTGACGAAGGCGTCGTTGAAGGAGTTGATGATGCGGAAGTAGTGGTACGCCGCGATGCCGCAGACCATCGCCGAGACGACGAGCGCCTGGCGGTAGCGGGGGAGCACACGCCCCTGGGAGACGAGCAGGAACAGGGACGTGAACAGCATCGAGGCGAGGGCGAAGGAAAACACGTTGTACACGGTCTGGAACTGGGTGTTCGACAGTGAGTCGACCACGGACGACATGGAGCCTCCACAGGCGAGAGCCGAGGAAAGGCCGTCGTCTCCCGGAACGGCGGAGCTGGGAACAGAGGCCCAGCCGTCTAAGAGTGTGGGTCCGCCCCCGGGCACCCGCAAGTTGAACAACCCACGAAGCGTTGTGGGGTCAAGGATCGTGCTCAGGGATCCGGCGTACGACGGTCTCCTAGGCTGGGCGCATGCTCACGATCCGCCAGGACCTGGTCGACTCCATGGTCGCGCACGCGCGCGCAGACCACCCGGACGAGGCGTGCGGGGTGATCGCGGGTCCGGTCGGGAGCGACCGGCCCGAGCGGTTCATCCCCATGGTCAACGCGGCGCGGTCGCCCACCTTCTACGAGTTCGGCTCGATGGACCTGCTGCGGCTCTACCGCGAGATGGACGACAACGACGAGGTGCCGGTGGTCGTCTACCACTCGCACACCGCCACGCAGGCCTACCCGAGCCGCACGGATGTGACCTACGCGTCCGAGCCCGAGGCCCACTACGTGCTCGTCTCGACCCGGGAGACCGGGTCGGAGGATGGCCCTTACGAGCTGCGCAGCTATCGGATCGTCGACGGCGTCATCACCGAGGAGCCGATCGAGGTCGTCCCCGCAGCCTGAGCGTGCGGGAGCGCGGGGTCCGGCTCGTGGCGGGGAATACCGCGCCCTAGGCTCGACCTTGCTTCCCCAGGTGGCTGGCGCTGCCCAGCCCGAGCAGTCCCGGCCCCGGGCCTGAGCACGACGACGAGTGGAGAACCGACCGCCATGGCCATCGAGGTCCGCATCCCGACCATCTTGCGCACCTATACCGACGGCGCGCGCGCGGTCGAGGGCTCGGGTGAGACCCTCCGGGCGCTGCTCGACGACCTCGAGAGCCGCCACCCCGGCATCCACGAGCGGATCGTCGACGACGCCGGCCTGCGCCGCTTCGTCAACGTCTACCTCAACGACGAGGACGTGCGCTTCCTCGACGGCATCGAGACCACGCTCAGCGACGGCGACGTCGTGACCGTCCTGCCTGCCGTCGCCGGCGGCTGAGCCCCCATGCGCCACGAGTCGTTGCTGGCCTCGGTCGGGCGTACGCCGCTCGTCGGGCTGCCGCGGCTCTCGCCGTCCCCCGAGGTCCGGCTCTGGGCCAAGCTCGAGGACCGCAACCCCACCGGCTCCATCAAGGACCGCGCTGCGCTCGCGATGGTCGAGGCCGCAGAGCGCGACGGCCTGCTGCGTCCCGGGTGCACGATCCTCGAGCCGACGAGCGGCAACACGGGCATCTCCCTGGCGATGGCGGCCAAGCTCAAGGGCTACCGCCTGGTCTGCGTGATGCCGGAGAACACCTCGGTCGAGCGCAAGCAGCTGCTGCGCATGTGGGGCGCCGAGATCGTGTCGTCGCCCGCCGCGGGCGGCTCGAACGAGGCGGTGCGTGTCGCCAAGGAGATCGCCGCCGAGCACCCGGACTGGGTGATGCTCTACCAGTACGGCAACCCCGCCAACGCGCGCGCGCACTACGACACGACGGGTCCGGAGATCCTCGAGGACCTGCCGACCATCACGCACTTCGTGGCTGGGCTCGGCACCACGGGCACGCTGATGGGCACCGGGCGATTCCTGCGCGAGCGGGTGCCCGGCATCGAGATCGTCGCGGCCGAGCCACGCTACGGCGAGCTCGTCTACGGCCTGCGCAACCTCGACGAGGGCTTCGTCCCCGAGCTCTACGACGCCTCCGTGCTCACCACGCGCTTCTCCGTCGGCCCACGCGACGCCGTACGCCGGACCCGTGAGCTCCTCGAGGAGGAGGGCATCTTCGCGGGCATCTCCACCGGGGCGATCCTGCACGCGGCCCTCGGGATCGCGGCCCGCGTCGTCAAGGACGGCGGCACGGCCGACATCGCCCTCATCGTGTGCGACGGCGGCTGGAAGTACCTCTCGACCGGCGCGTACGAGGGCACGCTCGATGACGCCGAGGACAGCCTCGACGGCCAGCTCTGGGCCTGAGCGCTCTCGGCTTTCGTGCGTCAGGGCATTACAGGACCCGGCTGAACCACGCCTTCGCGGATGCCGTGCTGACCAGCGCGAGGATGAGGACCTTGAGCAGGAGTCCGAGCCAGGCGTACGGCAGCCGGAACAGCGCGAAGATGATGTTGATGACCGCCAGTGCCTGGATGATCGCCTGCGCCTGCGCGGCACCCGCACCGGCTATCCGTGCCAGCCACACATACAGGTAGGCGAGGAAGAGCGACAGCGCGCCGTTCATGAACAGCCAGTAGCTCGGGAGCTCCATGCTGTTGCCCTGCAGGTCGACGACCATCGGGTTCTGGCCGAACGGCGCCTGCATGAGCCAGATGCCGATCACGGCGTTGAAGGCGGCTGCGACCCAGATCGCGATGATGACGAACGTGACGCCGCCGGGGCGCGTCGCCGTGGCGGGAGCAGACATCGTTGCCTCAAGAGGCGACGGAGCGTCGCCAGGACGAGTGGACGACTTCGAGGATGGCAGACGTGGGCTTCGACACAGGTGTCGGAAGGCGTACGGAGCCCCGCATGCGGGCGTCATAATCTGGCTCATCATGACGGACTCGCCGATCGGCATCTTCGACTCCGGGGTCGGAGGTCTCACGGTCGCGCGCGCGGTGCTCGACCAGCTGCCGCACGAGCCGGTGCTCTACGTCGGTGACACCGCACGCGGGCCTTACGGGCCGCGCCCGATCCCTGAGGTGCGCGCGTTCGCCCTCGACGTGATGGACCACCTCGTCGACCAGGGCGTCAAGCTCCTCGTCATCGCGTGCAACTCGGCGAGCGCGGCTGTGCTGCGCGACGCGCGCGAGCGCTACGACGTCCCCGTCGTCGAGGTGATCCAGCCCGCCGTACGCCGTGCCGTGCGCGTCACCCGTAACGGTCGCGTCGCGGTGATCGGCACGCGCGCCACGGTCACGAGCGGTGCGTACGTCGACGCGTTCGCCGCGGCTCCCGACATCACGCTCGTGCAGCAGGCGTGCCCGCGGTTCGTCGAGTTCGTCGAGTCAGGTGTCACCGGCGGCGTGGAACTGCAACGCGTGGCGCACGACTACCTCGACCCGATCGTCGAGCAGGGCGTCGACACTGTCGTCCTGGGCTGCACCCACTACCCTCTGCTCGCCGGAGTCATCTCCTACGTCGTGGGCGAGGACGTCACGCTGGTGAGCAGCGCCGACGAGACCGCGAAGGACGTCTACCGCACGCTGGTCGCGCACGGTCTCGAGCGCGACCCGTCGCTGCCCGAGCCCGTGCACCGGTTCCTGTCCACCGGCGACCCGGCGCCGTTCACCGCGCTGGCCCGGCGCTTCCTCGGTCCCGAGGTCGTGGCGGTCGAGCACGCTGTGGAGGTGGTGTCCTGATGAAGCTCACGATCGTCGGCTGCGCGGGCAGCTTTCCGGGGCCGGACTCCCCGGCGTCCTGCTATCTCGTCGAGCACGACGGACGCCGCATCCTGCTCGAACTCGGCAACGGGGCCTTCGGTCCGCTGCAGCGCTACGCCGACATCTACGACGTCGATGGCGTCGCCCTCTCGCACCTGCACGCCGACCACTGCCTCGATCTCACGTCGTACTACGTCGCGCGCCGCTACCGTCCGACCGGCCCTGCGCCCGCGATCCCGGTGCTCGGACCGGCCGACACCCACGACCGGATGGCGCGGGCCTACGACCTGCCTCCGGAGGAGGGGATGCACGGCGAGTTCGAGTTCCGCGACCACGTCGACGTCACCGAGATCGGGCCGTTCCGCATCACCACCGCCCGGGTCAACCACCCGGTCGAGACCTACGGCATCCGGGTCGAGGCTGGCGGTCGCTCGCTGGTCTTCAGCGGTGACACCGGCGAGAGCCAGTCGCTCGTCGACCTCGCGCGCGGGGCCGACCTCGCGCTCTTCGAGGCCTCGTGGCTCTCGCGCGTCACCAACCCGCCCAATCTGCACATGTCGGCGGCCGAGGCGGCCGACCACGCCAACCGCGCGGGCGTCGGACGGCTCGTCCTGACGCACCTCGTGCCGTGGTACGACGCGGATGAGTCCTATGCCGAGGCCGCCGCGGTCTACGACGGCAAGCTCTCCCTGGCTCGTGCGGGTGCGGTCCACGAGGTCTGAGGCTCCGGTTAGGGTCACCGGCATGACTCGCAGTGACGGCCGCGCCGCCGACCAGCTCCGTCCCGTCAGCTTCCAGCGCGGCTGGCTCGACCAGGCCGAGGGCTCCTGCCTCGTGGAGTTCGGTCGCACCCGCGTGCTGTGCACGGCGTCGTTCACGCCGGGCGTCCCGCGCTGGCGCAAGGACTCCGGCCTCGGCTGGATCACGGGGGAGTACGCCATGCTCCCGCGCGCCACCAACACGCGTAACGACCGCGAGTCGGTGCGCGGCAAGGTCGGGGGCCGCACCCACGAGATCTCTCGGCTGGTCGGCCGCTCGCTGCGCGCGGCGATCGACCTCTCGGCGCTCGGGGAAAACTCCCTCGTCATCGACTGCGACGTGCTGCAGGCCGACGGTGGCACGCGCACGGCCGCGATCACCGGCGCGTACGTCGCCCTCGTCGACGCGATCGAGTGGGCCCGCGGCAAGGGGCACGTCAAGGCTGACGCCAAGGCGATCGCCAGCTCCGTCGCAGCCGTCAGTGTCGGGATCGTCGACGGCGAGGCGCGGCTCGACCTGCACTACGACGACGACGTCGCCGCCGACACCGACATGAACGTCGTGATGACCGGCGACGGCCGCTACGTCGAGATCCAGGGCACCGCCGAGGGTGAGCCGTTCGACCGGGCCCTGCTCGACGAGCTGCTGGCGCTCGCGGCGTCCGGCTGCGCTGAGCTCACCCGCCTGCAGGCAGTGGCACTGGGTCAGACGTGACCCGTGTCGTGCTCGCGTCGCGCAACGCGCACAAGATCGAGGAGATGGCGCGCATCCTCGATGACGCCGGGCTCCGCATCGAGGTCGTCGGGATCGACTCGTTCGCCGACGTGCCCGAGGTCGCCGAGACCGAGGCGAGCTTCGAGGGCAATGCGCTGCTCAAGGCGCGCGCGGTGTGCGCGGCCACCGGCGTCCCCGCGGTGTCCGACGACTCGGGCCTGTGCGTCGACGCGCTCAACGGGATGCCGGGTGTGCTCTCCGCGCGCTGGAGCGGCGGGGCCGGCGACGTGGCCAACCTCGAGCTCGTGCTCGCGCAGCTCGGTGACACCCCCGACGAGAGGCTCGGTGCGCAGTTCCTTTGCGCGGTCGCGCTGGTGCTGCCCGACGGTCGCGAGGCCGTGGTGCACGGCGAGATGCCCGGGCACCTCGTCCGGTCGCCCCGCGGCGCCAACGGCTTCGGCTACGACCCCATCTTCGTGCCGTACGGCGGAAGCCGGACGAGCGCGGAGCTGTCGAGTGCGGAGAAGGACGCGATCAGCCACCGCGGCAACGCCCTGAGAGCCCTCGTCCCCGTCCTGCGCGACCTCCTCCCGCCGCAGTAGGTGCGACTCGCGGCCTGCTTCGATCGGACGCCACGGACAGTGAGTTCGGATCGCTGAAAGTAGTTGTGGTTGTTGGGGTTTCGGCCCTTCCCACGGTCGGTGCCATGGGCTAGTATTCCTACATGCGTTCGACTTCCTCCTCTGCTCTCGCGTTGGTCCCGGTGTCCCCGGTGCTCGACGCGGCGCAGGTGGTGGGCGAGGCGGTGTCGGCCCTGGCCGGGGTCGTCGAGGGTGAATCACTGGTGGCGCTCTCGAGCGTGGACCTGCTCGAGCTGACCGCGGTGCTGCACC
>JANMMN010000290.1:0-8718 GCA_031373405.1 Actinomycetes bacterium | reverse complement strand
TGATCTGCACGTCGGAGTCAGTCAGCGGCGACCACGCCATCCACGCCCCGTCCCCGCTCACATCGGGGCTGAGCGCCAGAAACGGCGCGAGGTAGGCGTAAGCGATGGCCGTCCCCAGAAGCACGGGGGCGACAGCAGCCGGCAGAGTCCGAGGTCGCGCTCCCGCGACCCACTCCCGAGCACCACTCACAACCCGGATCCTCCCACGCTCCCAACCCCCTTCTCTCTCCCCCCGAGTAACACCTTGAACCGACCTGTTCAGGCCCTGAACAGGTCGGTTCCAGGTGTTACTCGAGGACGGGGCGGTTGCTACGTCGGACGGGCGGCGAGGGATTGGCGGTCGGGTTTGCCGGTTGCCAGGTGGGGGATGGCCGCTAGGTGGGTCCAGGTCCGTGGCACGGCCGCTCGGCCCAGCTCGTGCTCGACGAGGGCCGCCAACGCCTCGTCGGAGTCCCTGGCGTCGACGACGTACGCCGTGAGCCGCGCACCCCACGTCTCGTCCGGCGCGGCCAGCACGCACGCGTCCGCGCACACTCTTTGCAGCACGTCCTCGACCGCCGTGAGCGCGACGTTGACACCACCGACCTGCACCACGTCGTCGAGGCGTCCGAGCACCTCGAGGTCCGCGCCGTGCATCCGCCCGAGGTCGCCGGTGAGCAGCCGCCCGTCCACGAACGCCGCACGAGTCGCGTCGGGATCGCCGAGGTAGCCGCGTGCGATCGTCGGCCCTCCCAGCACGATCCGCCCGACCCCGCTCGCGTCGGCGTCGATCACCGCTGCGGTGACGCCGGGCAGCGTGACGCCGTCGTACACCATGCCGCCGGACGTCTCGGTCATCCCGTACGCCGTGATCGCCACGATGTGTTCCTCCAGCAGCCGCGCCAGCAGCGCCGGCGGGGTGCGCGCCCCGCCGAGCAGCACCGCCTCGTAGCCGCGCAAAGCGGCGAGCCCGTCGGGATCCTCGAGGAGGCGCGCGGCCTGCGTCGGCACGAGCGAGGTGTACGCCGGAAGCGACGGGTCGAGGCGCCACGTCGCCGCGGCGAACTCGCGCGGGTCGAACGACGACGCACCCCCGACCGAGCTCAGCACGACCGGCTCGACCTGCGCGACCAGCGACCGCACCAGCACCTGCAGCCCACCGATCCCCGTGACCGGCAGCGCGAGCAGCCACGCGCCGGGGCCGCCGAGATGCTCGTACGCCGCATGCGCCGACGCCAGCAGCGCGGGCCCGGGCAGCAGCACCCCCCGAGGCCGACCCGTCGACCCGCTGGTCGCGAGCACCACGGCCACCTCAGCGTCGGCACGTCGCAGATGTCCTGTTGCGCCGTCGGCGGACACCACGCCCTCGGTGCGGTCACGCCCATCAGCGACGTCACGCCCAGCAGTGACGTCACGCCTATCAGCGACGTCACGTCCATCAGCGACGTCACGCCTATCAGCGACGTTGGGGCCGAGCACGGCGGCGCGGGCGCGGACGGCGTACGGCTCCTCGCCCACGGGGGCGAAGCCGAGCGCGGGGCCGACGCCGGCGAGCGCGTCGGGGAGCGCGGCCAGCACGGCCGCGACGCCAGCGGCACCGGGCACCACCTCGAGCAGCCGGACCTCGCGCGCTCCCGACTCGTCCCCGCGGTGCCTGTCCACAGCCCGCAGCCTAGGGTTGACAACGAAAACGGCACCGACCGCCCGCGGCCACCGGTGCCTGCACGTGCACCGCACCCCGCACCCCGTACACGGCACCCCGTACCCCGTACGCAGGCCGCGCCGGCGCCGCAACAAACTGGCACCCCCGCACCCGCACTCGTACGCGCACCTCGCGACACCGCGCGGCGCCTCCGCACCCGAACTCGTACGCGCACCCCGCCGCACCGGAACCGGCACCCCGCACTCCCACCGCCACGCGCACGGCCGAGCACGAGACACGTGAAGGACACCGATGGACTCCCGCACCCGTTACCCGCTCCCGCCGGTCGTCACCGAGGGCTCCCCGGCGTACGCCGACCCCGCGCACTCGAGCATCGCGCCGGGCACCACGTGGGAGAGCCGCGGTGAGTACGCCGACATCCGCTACGAGGTCTCCACCGGTGACGACGTCGGGATCGCGAAGATCACGATCAACCGTCCCGAGGTGCGCAACGCGTTCCGCCCTCCGACGCTGTTCGAGCTGCAGCACGCGCTCAACGCGGCACGCGACGACGACACGGTCGGCGTCGTCATCCTGACCGGCCAGGGCGACTGGGCGTTCTGCTCCGGCGGCGATCAGCGCATCCGCGGCAACGACGGCTACATCGGTGATGACGACATCGCGCACAAGGGCATCGGGCGGCTCAACGTGCTCGACCTGCAGGTGCAGATCCGGCGTACGCCGAAGCCGGTCGTCGCGATGGTCGCGGGCTACGCCATCGGCGGCGGGCACGTGCTGCACATCTGCTGCGACCTCACGATCGCGGCCGACAATGCGCGCTTCGGGCAGACCGGGCCGAAGGTCGGCTCGTTCGACGGCGGCTATGGCAGTGGGCTGCTCGCGCGTCAGGTCGGGCAGAAGCGGGCGCGCGAGATCTGGTTCCTGTGCCGGCAGTACGGCGCGGAGCAGGCGTACGACTGGGGGCTGGTCAACTCGGTGGTGCCGCTCGTGGATCTCGAGCGCGAGACGGTGGCGTGGGCGAAGGAGATGCTCGCGGAGTCGCCGCTGGCGCTGCGGATGCTCAAGGCCTCGCTCAACGCCGCGGACGACGGCCTCGCCGGCATCCAGCAGCTCGCCGGTGACGCGACGCTCCTGTTCTACATGACCGAGGAGGCGCAGGAGGGCCGCGATGCCTACAAGGAGAAGCGTCGTCCCGAGTTCGAGAAGTTCCCCAAGCGCCCATGACTGCGGCCGACCCGGTGGTGCTGGATGATCTCTACCAGAGATCGTGCAGCACTGAAACTGGGACAATTCACCCTCAAACCTGCTGGACGATCTCGTGAGAGGCTCGTGCAGCAGCGAAGCTAGGACCTCTCCCGTTCCGGTTGCGCTGGATGATCTCGTGACGAGATCGTGCAGCAGTGAAACTGGGACAATTCACCCCCGGAAGGTGCTGGATGATCTCTACCAGAGATCGTGCAGCACGGAAGCCGGGGCCGAGAGTGCCTCGGATCAGGTGCCGGGTCTCGAGGCCTCATCTGAGTCCGAGTCCGAGTCCGAGTCCGAGTCCGAGTCCGAGTCCGAGTCCGAGTCCGAGTCCGTTTCCGAGTCTGCGCCGCCGTCGCTGCTGTCCCGCGCCCGAGCGCTGTGGTGCGCGTTCCTGACCGGGCTCGGATGACGCTGCACCCCGGCATCGACGAGGCCGCCCCCTTCGCGCTCCGCCTCACCCGCCGCTTCCGCGGCACCGAGCTGCGCGAGGGCGTGCTCATCAGGATCGGCGACACGTGGGGGGAGTGGGCGCCGTTCCCCGAGTACGCCGATGACGTCGCAGCCCGGTGGCTCGTCGGCGCCCTCGAGGCTGCGCGCGGCGACTGGCCCGAGCCTCGGCGGGAGACGGTGGAGGTCAACGCGATCGTCCCCGCGCTCACCGACCTCGCCACCATCACCGACCTTGTCACCACCGCGGTCACACGCGACGGCTGTACGACCGTCAAGGTCAAGGTCGCCGAGCCGGGTCAGCGCTTCGAGGACGACGTCGCACGGATCGCGGCGACCCGCGCCGCCCTCGACGACACCGGCGCGACCGACGGCCGAATCCGCGTCGACGCCAACGCCGCCTGGAGCCTCGAGGAGGCGGCCGAGCGGCTCCCGATCCTCGACGACCTCGCCGGCGGTCTCGAGTACGCCGAGCAGCCGTGCGCGACGCTGCGCGAGATGGCCGAGCTGCGCACCCGGATCGCGACGCGCCTCGCGGTCGACGAGGGGGTCAGGCTCGCCACGCAGCTCGACGACGCGACGATCGCGCTCGTGCGCGACGCCGCCGACGTCCTGGTCCTCAAGGCCATCCCGCTCGGCGGCGTACGCCGTTCCCTCGCCATCGCCGACGCGGTCGGTCTCCCGGTCATCGTGAGCGGCTCCCTCGACAGCACCGTCGGCCTCGGAGCGGGCCTGGCTCTCGCCGCCGCGCTCGCGGAGACGCCGTCCGCGTGCGGCTTCGGGACCGGACGTCTCCTCGCCGACGACCTCACCACCGAGACGGCGCTGCCCGCGGACGGCAGACTGTCGTTCGTGCGCCACGCCCACGTCCCCGACCCGGCTCGTCTCGCCGATGCGCGAGCGAGGCTTGACGACGACCGAGCGCGGTGGTGGCTCGACCGCCTCACCCGATGCCTCACCCACCTCGAGCGAAGCGGAGCGCAGCGGTGAACCCGAGCACGGCGATGGCTCGGGTGATCGTCGACGAGCTGGTGAACGGCGGCGTCTCCGAGGTCGTCCTGGCGCCCGGCTCGCGCAGCGCGGCGCTCGCGCTCGCTCTCGCCGACGCCGACGCCCGCGGCGACATCCGGCTGCACGTGCGTATCGACGAGCGCAGCGCCGGCTTCCTCGCTCTCGGACTCGCGAAGGTGACGCGCGACCCGGTCGTCGTCGTCACCACCAGCGGCACCGCGGTCGCCAACCTCGCACCCGCGATGATCGAGGCGTCGCACTCCGGGATCCCGCTGATCGCACTCACCGCCGACCGACCGGCCGACCTGCGCGACACCGGCGCGAGCCAGACGATCGACCAGGCGCGCATCTTCGAGGGCACGGTGCGCTGGGCTCACGACGTCGCCGTCGCCGAGCTGCGTCAGGGCCAGGTTCGATACTGGCGCACGGTGATCGCGCGCAGCATCGCGGTCGCGACCGAGGTCGCCAACGCCGGCCCGGTGCACCTCAACGTGGCCTTCCGCGATCCGCTCGTCCCCGACGGCGACGAGAGCTGGGTCGAGCCGCTCGGCCTCGCCCCGCTCGGCACCGACCCCGACGAGCGACTGCCGGTGAGCGCCGACGCACGGCTCGGCATGGCCGCGGCGCAGCCCCTCGACGAGATCCTCATGCTCGTCGGCGGTGCCGAGGCCGACCCGGATCTCGTCGTACCTGCGCGTGGGGTGATCGTTGTCGGTGACGTCGCCGACGTCGAGAGCAGTGACGCTGCGGTCGCTCTCGCGGAGGCGTGCGGCTGGCCGCTGCTGAGCGAGCCGAGCGGCAACGCGCGCAGCGGTGACACCGCGATCGCGCACGGCTCGTTGCTGCTCGCCGATGACGCTTTCGCGGCAGCGCACGCGCCCGAGATCGTCGTCTGCGTAGGCACTCCCGGGCTTTCGCGTGCGGTCCTGCGGATGATCCGCGATGCGCCGCTGGTGCTCGTCGCCGACGAGCGCGACGCCGTACGCCGTCCGGATCCGACCCGCAACGCGACGCTGTTCGTCTCGGTCGTGCCGGAGCCGCCGACGAGCTATGAGTCCTACGACGATGCCTGGCTCGACTCGTGGCTCGCGGCCGATGCGCGTGCGGCTGCGGCGGTGTCGAAGCGCCTCGACGACGCGTCCGGGCTCACCGGGCCGGACGTCGCGCGCACATTGTGGGACGTCCTCGACAACAGTGCGCTCCTGCTCGCCGCGTCGTCGTGGCCGGTGCGGCACCTCGAGTCGTTCGCGCGGGTGCGCGGCGGTGAGGAGTCGCCGTACGTCATCGGCAACCGTGGCACGGCCGGCATCGACGGTCTCGTCTCGACCGCGTGGGGTGCGGCGCTCGGTCACCAGTCGGCGCGCTCCGCGATGCACGTCGACGAGGACGGCGACGCCGAGATCGTGACGGTCGTGGGTGGTACGACGTACGCGCTGCTCGGTGACCTCGCCTTTCTGCACGACCACAACGGGCTGATCGTCGGCGACGACGAGCCGCGTCCCGACCTCGTGCTCGTCGTTGTCGAAAACGACGGCGGCGGCATCTTCGGAGCGCTGGAGCAGGCCGGCAGCGAGCACTTCGAGCGGGTCTTCGGCACTCCGTTGGGCCTCGACCTCGCGGCGGTCGCGAAGGCGGCGGCGGTCGACGGCGTCGTGGTGGTGTCGGACGTGACGGCGCTCGTCGCCGCGCTCGACGATGCGACGGTCGCCGGCTCGGTGCGGGTCATCATCGCGAAGGTGGGGGACCGCGAGGCGGAGGCGGCGCTGCTGCGCGACGTCCAGGCGGACGTGAGTGCTGTGCTGGCCGACCTGCTGGTCGAGAGCGGCGATGCGGTCGAGGCTGAGGAGCTCGAGGACGGCGACAGCACGAGCCTCGACCTCTCCGACTGACCCGCTCACCGCTCGGGCGGCGGGCCGGGTGGCCAGGCGCGGTGCTCGGCCCCCACGGCGGAGGCCACCGTCGCTTCGAGCTCCGCGAGCTCCGGCGGCGGCGAGGGGGTGCGTGAGACGGCGCCTCGACCCGTCGCAGCCGCCAGGCAGCCTGGAGCGTAGGGGGTTCCCCCAGTCGGCCCATTGACGCACCGGCTCGGGTCCCGTTGCGGCTGCGGTGCCTACCGTCGAAGCATGAACGTCGTCGAGCTGCGGACCTGGTGGGAGCACTGCCTCACCCACGCCGAGCGCGACGAGCTGATGGGCACCCTCGGCGACCCGCTCAACCCCGACCTCGCCCTCGCGCTGTGGCGCGGCTGCGGCGGCCTCCACGTCGTCGAGCCGGAGGAGTGGCCGACCGACACAGACCCGGGTGGCTGGACCCTGACGGCGCCCGTCGCCGAGTTCGTCGGCGAGCGCGAGCACGACCGCCACCGCTGACAAGTGCAGTTGTCAGTGCCTCACGGCTCTCAGGCACCGCGAGGCACTGACAAGTGCGGGGTGGTGGGTGTGTCGGCGGCGTACGCCGTGGGCGGTGTCGGGTCCGAGCTCCGCGAGCGACTCCGAGCTCCGAGCCCGGCCGCTCAGCGCTGAGCCCTGGCACTGACAAGTGAGTTGTCAGTGCCTCACGGCTCTCAGGCACCGCGAGGGGCTGACAAGTGCGGGGTGGAGGGCGTGTCGGCGGCGTACGCCGTGGGCGGTGTCGGGTCCGAGCTCCGCGAGCGATTCCGAGCTCCGAGCCCGGCCGCTCAGCGCTGAGCCCTGGCGCTGACAAGTGCAGTTGTCAGGGTCTCGCGGCTCTCCAGAACCGGGAGCCACTGACAAGTGACTTGTCAGTGCTGAGCGGCCCTCAGGCACCGGGAGACAGTGACAAGTGGCGTACGCGCACGGGCTCAGGCGGGCTCGAGCGCGTCCCTCATGGCTACGAGCTTGGCTTGGGACTCGGCGAGCTCGGCGTCGGCATCGGAGCCGGCGACCAGGCCGCACCCGGCGTACAGCCGCAGCCGATCACCAGCGCCCTCGACGGCCGCACACCGCAGCGCGATCCCGAACTCACCGTCGCCGCGAGCGTCGACCCAGCCGACCGGCCCGGCATAGCGCCCGCGATCCATCCCCTCGAGCTCCCGGATCACCGCAAAGGCACGCTCGGTGGGTGTGCCGCAGACCGCAGCAGTGGGGTGCAACGAAGCAGCGAGCGCAAGCACGGAGGAGCCATCGGCCAGCACGCCTGACACGTCGGTCGCGAGATGCTGCACGTTCGCGAGCCGCAGCAGCCGCGGCGTCGACGGCACGTCGAGGTCCGTGCAGTGCGCCGCGAGGGCGAGAGCCACGGACTGCACGGCGTACTCGTGCTCGGCGTGGTCCTTCGCGGAGTCGAGCAGCGCAGACGCGAGCGAGGCGTCAGAAGAAGCATCCGAGGAGCGCCGCATCGTGCCGGCCAGCACGCGCGAGGTCACCGCGTCGCCGAGCCGGCGTACGAGCATCTCGGGTGTCGATCCGAGCAGCCCGTCGACACAGAAAGTCCAGCACGAGGGATAGCGAGAAGCCAACTGCGAGAGCACATAGCGCGGGTCGACCGGCGCATCAGCCGTCACGACGACGTCGCGCGCGAGCACCACCTTGTCGAGCCCGCCGGCATCGATGCGCCGCACCGCTTCCGTCACGGCTGCCTGCCACGCGGGCACTGACAACGACCCCTCGGAGTAGGCGACACCAAGCGGCGCCGAAGGCAACGCCACCGGGTGCGACAGCGATGCGAGAGTCTCCTCGATCGTCGAGCGCGCCGAGCGCGGCGACCCGGCCACCACCGTCAGCCACGACACGCCAGCACGGCGCCCCACCACCACCCGCGGCACCACGATCACCGACGCGCCGGGCGTCCCGTCGAAGGCGAACGATGCGAATGCCACCGCCCCGCTCCCCGGCAGCGCGACGTCGTCGTCGATGTCGGCGTCGGCGAGCCACGAGGCCCACCAGCGCTGGGCCCGGGAGAAGCGCTCCACCCCGCCGAGCTCCGCGCGCGCCGCCTCGCCCCAGCCGACCAGCCCGGTCTCGACGCCGCCGTCGGTGGTGACCCACGACGTGGTCGGGAGGCCGCGCGGCAGCAGGCTCAGCAGCGCCCGGTCGGCCAGCTCGGCGGGCAGCACGACCGTGCGGACCGTCGCCGGCGGCGAGGGCACGGCGTACGGCGCGGTCGACACCGCTCCAGGCTAGGCGTCCGCGCCGGTCTCGGCAGCCTGAGTGCGGTGCGACGTGGCGCACCTCTCCTCGCGTCCCGCAGCGTCCCTGCTGGGGGAGCGGGAGAGGTACGCCGAGCTCCGCCGCGGCCTCAACGCCGCGCGAGCCTCACGAGCCTCACGACACGAACGCCTCACTCACCCGAGTCGCCAGCACAGTCCCGGTCAGCGTGAAGCCGCTACCGGCGTTGGTTGCCGCGCAGTT
>JANMMN010000282.1:0-3307 GCA_031373405.1 Actinomycetes bacterium | reverse complement strand
GACCTGTACGCGGTGCTCGGCACTGACCCCGGCATCAAGGTGGCGGCGCCGTGGTCGGCACTGGGACTACGCGGCAACGCCTCCTCGCCGATGACGTTCGACACCACGGTGCCGGAGGGAGCGCGCCTGGGTGAGAGCGGCGCCGGTTTCGCCACGATGATGAGCGTCGTCCTGCCCTGGTTCAACCTGGGCAACGCAGCTGTGACCCTCGGCCTGGCGGGCGCAGCCGTCGACGCCGCAGTCGGGCACATCACGAGTGCGCGGCTCGAGCACCTGGGTTCGTCTCTCGCCGACCTCCCGACGATCCGCCACCGCATCGGCGAGGCCGGCGTCTCCCTCGCCGCACAGCGTGCCTACCTCCGGGAGACAGCCCGCAAGATCGCTGCGCCCGACGACACCACGCTGCTCAACGTGATCGGATCCCGCGCCTCCGCGAACGACGCCGCGATCAAGATCATCGACGAGGCCATGCGCGTCTGCGGTGGTGCGGCATTCTCCAAGCACCTGCCGCTCGAGCGCTACTTCCGGGACGCCCGTGCGGGCCACGTCATGGCCCCGACGTCCGACGTGCTCTACGACCTCTACGCCCGCGCCCTGTGCGGGATGGAGCTCTTCGGATGAGCACTCTCATGGTGGGAGCCGTCGCCTACACCCCGAACGTGGTCCCGATCTGGGAGGGCATCCGCGACTACTTCCGCGGCGCCCCCACCGACATGGACTTCGTCCTGTTCTCCAACTATGAGCGTCAGGTCGATGCCCTCCTCGCCGGGAGCATCGACGTGGCCTGGAACACCAACCTCGCCTACGTACGCACCGTCGGCCTGTCCGGCGGCACCTGCCGGGCGCTGGCCATGCGTGACACCGACATCACCTTCCAGACCGTGTTCGTCGCCCGTGAGGGCTCCGGCTTCACCTCGCTGGAGTCGCTGGCCGGACGACGAGTCGCTCTCGGCAGTCGCGACTCCGGGCAGGCACGCATCCTCCCGACGAAGTATCTCGCCGACGCCGGGGTGCTGGGCGACGCCACCGTGATCGCCTTCGACTCCGACGTGGGCAAGCACGGAGACACCGGCCGTAGTGAGCTCGACGCGCTGCGGGCCGTCCTGGACGACGAGGCCGACGCGGCGGCGCTGGGCATCTCCACCTGGAACCAGCTGGTCAGTGCCGGCGACGTCGGGGTCGAGGCGTTCTGGACCAGCCCGATGTACTGCCACTGCAACTTCACCGCGCTCGCGTCGCTCGATACCGCCCGGACAGACCCGTGGGTCGACCATCTGCTCGCGATGGACTGGGAGGTGCCCGAGCACCGCACGATCCTGGAGCTGGAGGGGCTCAAGCGTTGGGTCCGGCCGGAGCTGGACGGGTACGCCTCGTTGTTCGAGGCAGTCGCGGAGCAGAACATCTCCTTCCGGTGGTGAGCAGGTGAGCCGTGCCGAGTTGGCGATCGACCTGATGCGGGCCCTCGGCGCGACGGCCCACGGCTCGACGACGTCGGTCGCCGCGCGCAGCCCGGAGGACGTCGCCTACGTCGACCGTTGGTGCCGGGCCAACGGCAGCGTCGTGCTCGCCGTCCATCCCGACTCCGTCGAGATCTATCGGGGCTCCCTGGCAGATGCGGCAGCGGCGATCCCGCCGGAGCGCATGCCCGGGCACCGGCTGTGGATCTACACCAACTTCCACTGCAACCTGCGGTGCGCCTACTGCTGTGCGGAGTCCTCGCCGAGTGCCGCACCGAGGGCCGTCGAGGTCGCCATGGTGGCGGACCTCGTGGCCCAGGCCGCCGCCATCGGGATGAAGGAGATCTACCTCACCGGCGGTGAGCCGTTCCTCCATCCCGACATCGCCGACATCGTGAGGTGCTGCGTGTCGGCGGCGCCCACGGTGATGCTCACCAACGGGATGCTCTTCTCCGGCGCGCGCCTCGGCCGGCTCGCCGCCATGCCGCGTGAGGACTTCATGCTGCAGATCAGCGTCGACAGCCCGACGGCTGACCTCCATGACGCGCAGCGGGGCGCGGGATCGTGGGCCAAGGCGATAGAAGGGGTGCGGATCGCCCGCGACCTCGGCTTCCACGTGCGTCTCGCCTCGACCGTCACCGTCGGCGCCGCCCACGAGGAGACCGCGTTGACCGAACTCTGCACCGGGCTCGGGCTCGGTCCCGACGAGGTGATCGTGCGCCGGGTCGCGGCCGAGGGCTTCGCCGACGCGGGGATCGTCATCACGCGCGAGTCTGTGCTGCCGGAGGTCTGCGTGACGGCGGACGGCGTCTTCTGGCACCCCGTCGCTGTGACGAACGAGAGCATGCGGGTGACCGACTCCATCTTCCCGTTCGAGGACGCCGTGACAGCGATCCGTGAGGAGTTCCTGGAATTTCGCCGTCGCGGGGACGTCCTGGCCGCCAGCTTCCCCTGCGCGTAGCCAGATGGACACCACCAGCCCCTCGCCCGCCGCCGTCGCATCGACACAGCGTGCCGACCGAGCGGGCGGGCCCTGGCTGCTCGTGACGGTGTCCGTCGCGTCCGTCGTCGCCTACGTCCTCACGGTCGCCTCCCGCATCGGCTACCCCTACGAGCTGCAGTTCTTCGAGGGCAGCACCGTCGAGGTGTCCGCCCGGGTCACGAACGGCCTCGCGCTCTACGGCCCGCCCACGACGGAGTTCACGCCCTGGCCCTATCCACCGCTGTACTTCTGGGTCACCGGTGAGCTCGGCATGGTGACCGGAGTCAACCTCCCGACGATGCGTGCGGTCTCCTTCGCCGCCAGCCTGGTCACGCTGGTGCTGCTCGTCGTGATCGTGAAGAGCGCCACGGGCAGCGGCGTCGCGGGCCTGGTGGCGGCGGGGCTCTTCGCGGGCACCTACCGGGTCAGCGGTGCCTGGTTCGACGCGGCTCGTGTCGACTCGCTCTTCCTCGCGCTGCTGCTGGCGGCGGTGCTCGCCGGGCTGCGGGCGAGGACCTGGCGCGGCGGGCTTGTCACCGGTGGGCTGCTCGCTCTCGCGTTCCTGACGAAGCAGAACGCCCTGGTCGTCGCCGTCCCGATGCTGATGTACCTGGGTCTGCGCCGACGCCCGGTTCAGTCAGTGCAAACGAACCTAACAAATCGCCCCTGGCCATCCGAGGAAGATAGTAGGCTTTTTGAGCTTCGGTTCCGAAGTCGAGAATCGGAGTCACTGGCCCGAGAAAGTTGTGCACTTCGAACAAGACAGCTAAGTCCGTGTGAATGAGCGTCAACGCTCGCAGAAGCGGTCCGAGATCTCCAAGTTTGGCACCGCTACCGCCGTACTGTTTTGGAATCGCCAATCCAAAAA
>JANMMN010000279.1:0-7413 GCA_031373405.1 Actinomycetes bacterium | reverse complement strand
CAGGGCGTGGTCGGCCTCGAGCGCGTCAGTGCCTTCGACCTGCACGACGTCGAGACCACGTTCCATCAGCCGGCGGAGCACCGCCGGAGCCCGGCGCGCTGCCTTGCCCCGGCCCGAGGTCGGGTTGAGCAGCAGCACAATGCGGGGTCCGGGGCTCACGGCGCCGGACTCTATCCCGGCTCGCTCGTCCGCGGGGGGCACCGGGCCGTTCGAGGAGCTCGACGCCATCAGGTGGTGTCCTCGTCGAGGGGACTCGGGGTCAGGTTGGACGGATCCTGGACCGGCTCCGCCAGGTCCGAGACCTCGTCGTCGGCCCACTGCCCGAAGCCCTTGCGTCGGTCGCGCCGTGCCCGCCGCAGGTCGTTGAGCAGCATGATGCCGACCGCCACCGCGACGATGCCCATGAAGGGAGCAGCGACGAGGAACATGTTGATCGGGTCCGGGGACGGCGTCGCCACCGCGGCGAACGTGAGGCACCCGATCACCAGCCAGCGCCACGAGCGCAGCAGCCGCCCACCGGAGAGCAGCCCCGCGAAGTTGAGCATCACGAAGATGAGCGGGATCAGCGCGCCGAGCCCGAAGAAGACCATGAGCTGGACGGTGAAACCGAGATAGGTCGCGACGTTGATGATGTTGGCGACGTTCTCCGGGGTGAACCCGAGCAGCAGCGCGAGCAGCGACGGCATCGCGAGGTAGGCGACCCAGGCGCCGGCGACGAACAGGGGCGTGGCGGCAACCACGAAGGCGTAGGCCCACTTCTTCTCGGAGCCCCGCAGACCCGGAGCCAGGAATCGCCACAGCTGGTAGAGCCAGATCGGCAGTGAGAGCACGAGGCCGGAGACGACGACGATCTGCAGCTGCAGGGTGAACGCGTCGGTGACGCCGTTGATGGCGAGGACGATCTCCTTGCCCTGGGCCTCGGCCTCGGCCACCACCAGGTCGAAGGGTGCGCGGATGAAGGCGAAGATCTCGTCGTAGAAGACCCAGGCGACCCCGGCGCCGACGGCGACCCCCAGCACGGCGCGGAAGAGCCGCACCTGGAACTCACGCAGGTGCTCCCACAGCGTCATCGCCCCGTCGGCACTGCGCGGACGGCGCGATCGGCCCGAGCTCGGAGCGCTCACGTCTCCCGCGACCACAGAGTGGGGCCGCGCTAGGCGCGCGGAGTGCCGTCGGCCGGAGGCGTGACCGGCTGCGCCAGGATCTGCTCGCCCGTCACCGGGTCGACGAGGTAGCGCGGCGCGTCAGGCGAGACGGGTGGCGCGACCTGCGGCGCGATGGCGGGCGCGGCCACGGCTGGTGCCTCGGGCGTCGCGGGGGTGCCGTCGCTGCGCAGGCCGTCGGTCTCGGACTTGAAGATCCGCAGCGAACGACCCACCCCACGGGCGAGGTCGGGCAGCCGCTTGGCACCGAAGAGGAGAAGGACGAGCAGGATGAGGATCAGGAACGCTGGCTTCTCGAACAAAGCACCCATCGCGGCGTCCTCACCTCGTTGCTGTTGCAGCGCCGCGGCAGGACACCGGGCTCGTCGATCACGATATCCCAGGGCTTCTGCTCAGCGAGACGGAGCCATGTCGGCTGCGAGCGTGTCGTGGGTCTCCAGGAACAGGACCAGGTCGAGCAGGTCGTCGTACCCGATGGGGCCGCCTTCGTGGGCCTCGCGCGCCTCGGCGGGCACGGGCACCCGCTCGACGCGGACGCCGGCCGAGGTGAGGAGGCGGACGACCTCGGAGTCCGCGGGCTTCTCCACGCGGTCCCGACAGGTCGGGCAGGCAAAGCCGTAGCTGCGACGGGAGTCGCAGTCCTCGATCGCCTCGACGATGCGCACCAGCACCTGGCGCGGCACGAGATCGACGTCGCCGCACAGCGGGCAGGTCGCCTTGATCGTGGCCATCAGAACCCCTCCTCCCGGTCGTCTGGGCTGACCGATGACAGGGATGTCGGCACGACCCGGGGGGTCTCTTGAGCCCGAACGAGCGATCAATGTGCTCGGAACGGCGAGCGGGAGGTGACGTCCCGTTGCTCAGGAGGATCCGGCGTACGCCGCGAGGGCGGTCGTTGCCGTGGTGCGCAGCCGCTCCACGAGGTCGGGGCGGTCCAGGACCGTGACCGCGTCACCCGTACGAAGGAGCACCCGGATCAGCCAGCGCTCGTCGCCCACCGGGAGCACGACGCGCAGGCGACCCCCCTCCAGCTCGACGACCGAGTCGACTGGGTGCTCCTCGGCGATCCAGGCCACCTCCGGGGCGAGCTCGAGAGTGACCGGCTCGCCCTCGGGACGCAGGGCGCCGGCGTCGAGGTCGACGGGGGTCGCGTCGGTGGGCACGTCGGTCGGCACCTCGAGCACCGACACCGCCACGATCCGGTCGAGACGGAAGGTGCGGACCGCCTCGGCCAGCAAGCACCAGGCCTCGAGGTAGGTGCGGCCCTCGAGGGTGAGGACGCGCATCGGGTCGACGTCGCGCTCGGTGCGGTCGTCGAGCGCACCGACGTAGCCGATGTGCAGCCGGCGCCCCTCGGTGAGGGCACGGGTCACGGCGGCCTTGACGCTGGGGTCGACCGCGGCGACGTCGACGGCCACGGCCACGCCGTCAGCCGCACGCAGCGCGTCGCCCGCGGCACTCTCCAGCTTGCTCGTCGCGCTCGCCAACGCGCTCCGGTCGTGCGGCCCCGGCACCTGCGCGAGCACCCGAAGGGCGACCAGCAGCGCGGCTGCCTCGTCGGGAGACAGGCGCAGCGGGCGGCCGAGGGTCTGGGCGTCGATCACCCGGATCCGCCGGTCCTCGTCCCAGAACTGGATGTCGACGAGGTCGCCGTGCAGGTGCCCGGGGCGCCCGGTCACGATGAGCAGGTTGAGGTCGGACTGCAGCTGGTCGACCGTGACGCCGAAGTGCGCGGCCGCCTCGTCGAGGGTGACGCCGTCGTGAGAGGTCAGCCACGGCACCAGCGCCAGCAGTCGCGAGAGCCGGGTGGCTGCGGTGTCCTGCGCGCTCATGACGCCACCCCCGCGGCCACGCGGAGCCGGCGTACGACGGCTGCGCGCAGCGTCTCCGGCGCGAGCACGACGACGTCCGGGCCGAGCCCCACGAGCTCGACGGCGAGGACCTCGTCGTCGGAGTAGGGGACCTCGATCACGTCGCCGTCTGCGGGCGCGGCCCGGCGGCGCAGCCCGTGCCCGCGGCCCTCGGCCACCCGGATCCGGGCTGTGGCGTCCGGGGTCTCCCCCACGGACGCCTCGATCATCGCGACCGCATCGACACCCTCGGGCACGACGTAGAGCTCCGGTGCGCCGACGGCCGTGGGCAGCCCGACCACGCGGGAGAGCCGGAACACGCGGGCAGCTCCACGGACGACGTCGAAGCCGACGAGGTACCAGTGACCGCGCCGCGAGGCCACGCCCCAGGGCTGCACCTCGCGGCTCTCGGGGGCGTCGGTGCCGCGCTTGCGGTAGCCGAACCGGACCGTGCGTCGAGCCCGGACGGCGTCGAGCAGAGCAGGGAAGGACGGTTCGGCCGTGTCGATCCGGGTCTCGATCCCGACGGGTCCATCGACCAGGTCACCGCCGGTGGCGGTCTCGAGCTTGCGGACGGCGCGCTGCGCTGCGGGGCCAAGGCTCGCGCGCTCCCACACCCGTGCGGCGAGCACGAGCACCGCGAGCTCGTCGGTGCTGAACTCGACCGCGGGGAGCGCATAGTCGTCAGCGGCGATGCGGTAGCCCTCGATGCCGCCGACACCGTCCGAGCCCTCGACGGTGAGGATCGGCACGCCCATGCTGCGCAGCTCTTCCTTGTCGCGCTCGAACATGCGCTCGAACGCCTCGTCGGACGGGCTGGCACGGTAGGCGTCGATCGCGTCGCGCAGGACGTGCTTGGGCACCGGACGCGCCGAGGCCATGAGGGCGAACAGCAGGTTGAGCAGCCGCTCGGTGCGGTCGGCCTGGCTCATCGCCCGCTCAGCGCACGTCGAGCAGGTCGATGACGAAGACCAGGGTCTGCCCGGCGAGCCGGTGCCCACCTCCGGCGGGGCCGTACGCGAGGTGCGGCGGGATCGTCAGCTGGCGGCGACCGCCGACGCGCATGCCCGGGATGCCGTCCTGCCAGCCCTGGATCAGCCCGCGCAGCGGGAACTCGATCGGCTCGCCGCGGTTCCACGAGGAGTCGAACTCCTCGCCGGACTCGAACTCCACCCCGAGGTAGTGCACGAGGACCTGCGCCCCCGCGACGGCCTCCGCACCGTCGCCGACGACGACGTCGGCGATGACCAGCTCGGTCGGCTCCTCGCCACCAGGGAAGTCGATCTCGGGCTTCTCGGTCATCGGATGCTCCTCGTCGTACGACGGTCGGGGACGATCTGGACGATCTGGACGGGCGCGGCGGGTCCGGCGGTTGCCCGCGGGGACCGGTCTATCAGGGCGAGGACACCATGTCGACGACGAACACGAGCGCCTCGTCGGCACCGATCTCGGCGGACGGCGGGTTGGCACCGTAGGCGAGCTCACCGGGGATCACCAGCAGCCGACGTCCGCCGATCTTCATGCCCGGCAGTCCGTCCTGCCACCCCTGGATGACATTGGACAGCGGGAACTGGCTTGGGTCGCCACGGTCCCAGGACGAGTCGAACTCCTTGCCGCTGGCCGCGCCCACCCCGACGTAGTGCGCCGTGACGGTGGCGCCCGGCGCCACCTCGGCACCGGTGCCGGGAATGAGGTCGGAATAGGTGAGCGCGGTGACCTTCGCGGTCTCCGGTGTCACGGCAACCGTCGGCTTGGCGCCGGCCGCACCGGTCACCGTCACGCCCGCGGTGCCCTCGACCTTGGGACCCACGGTCGGGGTGGGGGTCGGGACCAGGTCGACGACGAAGACCAGCACCTCGTCGGCCTCGATGCCCGAGCCGCTGGGCGGGTTGGCGCCGTACGCCTGGTCGCCGGGGATCACCAGAAGGCGTCGCCCGCCCAGCTTCATGCCGGGGATCCCCTTCTGCCAGCCGACGATGACCTGGGACAACGAGAAGCTCGCCGGTTCGCCGCGAGACCAGGACGAGTCGAACTCCTTGCCGGTTGCGGCGCCGATGCCCACGTACTGCGCGGTGACGGTCGCCTCGGCGCCCACCGGCTCGCCCTCACCCTGGACGAGGTCGCAGACGGTGAGCGCGCTGGTGTCCGGGGTGGCGTCGCCCACGGTCACGGTCGGTGCCGCGCCTGCATCGCCGCCGACCGTCACGCCGGCGTCGCCCACGGTGTAGTCGGGACTGGTGGCGGTGCTGGCGCAGGCCCCGGTGCCGGGAGCGCCTGCCCCCGCGGTCGAGGACGGCGAGCCGGCTGACTCCGACCCGCAGGCGCTCAGGAGCATGGCTGCGGCGAGGAGGGCTGCGGGAGCGAGCGAGCGCGACATCTTCACGCCGACGACCCTAACCCGGGCGTCGGAGCTCCCCCGACACGGCGTCCGTACGTCGCGGTGGCACGTCGCCGCGGTGATCGCCGAGTGCTCTTACATGCTGGCGATCAGCTTCTCGACCCGCTCGTCGACCGAGCGGAAGGGGTCCTTGCACAGGACCGTGCGCTGGGCCTGGTCGTTGAGCTTGAGGTGCACCCAGTCGACGGTGAAGTCGCGACGACGCTCCTGGGCGCGCTTGATGAAGTCACCGCGCAGCTTGGCGCGGGTGCCCTGCGGGGGGATGGACTTGGCTTCGAAGATCGACAGGTCTGTGCTCACCCTGGCCACCGCGCCCCGGGCCTGCAGCAGGTAGAACAGGCCACGGTGCCGGCTGATGTCGTGATACGCGAGATCGATCTGCGCGATCCGCGGGCTGGAGAGGGTGAGGTCGTGCTTGGCCATGTACCGCTCGATCAGGCGCAGCTTGATCACCCAGTCGATCTCCCGCTCGACCGGCGAGAGGTCGCCCGTGTCGACCGCCGTGATGGTGCGGGTCCAGAGGTCGACGACGCGGGAGTGGATGCCCGCGGGGTCGTCGAGGAGTCCGCGCCGTTGTGCGAAGTCGCGGGCACGCTCGAGGAACTCGGTCTGGATCTCGAGCGCCGACAGCTCGCGGCCGTTGGCCAGGCGCACCGTCTTGCGGCCGGTGGGGTCGTGGCTGATCTCACGGATCGCCCGGATGGGATTCTCCAGCGACATGTCGCGCAGGACGCTGCCGTGCTCGAGCATCCGCAGCACGAGGTCGGTCGTGCCCAGCTTGAGCAAGGTGGTCGTCTCGCTCATGTTGGAGTCACCGACGATCACGTGGAGCCGGCGGTAGCGCTCCGCGTCGGCGTGCGGCTCGTCGCGGGTGTTGATGATGGGACGGCTGCGGGTCGTGGCGCTCGAGACGCTCTCCCAGATGTGCTCCGCCCGTTGACTCACGCAGTAGACCGCACCGCGCGGCGTCTGCAGCACCTTGCCGGCACCGGCGATGATCTGGCGGGAGACGAAGAACGGGATCAGCGCGTCGGCGAGGCGGGAGAACTCGCCCTGCCGGCCCACGAGGTAGTTCTCGTGGCAGCCGTAGGAGTTGCCGGCCGAGTCGGTGTTGTTCTTGAACAGGTAGACGTCGCCGGCGATGCCCTCCTCCTGCAACCGCTTCTCGGCGTCCACGAGCAGACCCTCGAGGATGCGCTCCCCTGCCTTGTCGTGCGTGACGAGCTCGGTGATGTCGTCGCACTCGGGCGTCGCGTACTCCGGATGGCTGCCGACGTCGAGGTAGAGCCGGGCACCGTTGCGCAGGAAGACGTTGCTGCTGCGCCCCCAGGAGACGACCCGACGGAACAGGTAGCGGGCCACCTCGTCCGGTGAGAGGCGCCGTTGACCTCGAAACGTGCAGGTGACGCCGTACTCGGTCTCGATCCCGAAGATCCGACGGTCCACGGGTCGCTACTCCGGGTCGCCGGCAGCGTCGTCGGAGTCGTCGACGACACCGAGGAGCTCGGCGAGCCCGGGGCCCTGGATCCGGCGGAACTTGCGGCGCGGGCGCTCCCGGTCGAGGACGGCGACCTCGAGCTGGGCCGGCGTCAGCGTCCGCGGCTCGCTCGGCGCCCCGTTGCCGGTCACCGGAGCACCCGCGACTGGTGTGGCCGCGAGCAGCTCGACGGCGAGGCGCAGTGCTGACTCGAAGGTCAGTCCCTCGCTCCAGCGCTCCTTGAGCGCGGTGGTGATCTGGTCGGCAGATCCGCCCATCGCCACGAAGCCGTGCTCGTCACCCACCGACCCGTCGAAGGTGAGTCGATAGAGCTGGTCGTCATGGGGGCTCTCCCCGACCTCGGCCACCACGATCTCTACCTCGTACGGCTTCTGCGTCTCGGTGAAGATCGTGCCGAGCGTCTGCGCGTAGGCGTTGGCCAGGCTGCGGCCCGTGACGTCACGACGGTCGTAGGAGTAGCCGCGCAGGTCCGCGAGTCGTACGCCGGCGACCCGCAGGTTCTCG
>JANMMN010000142.1:0-3637 GCA_031373405.1 Actinomycetes bacterium | reverse complement strand
GCTCGAGGCTGCCAACGAGCCGGTCAAGGACGCGACCACGCCCAAGAAGAAGGCTGCTCCCAAGGTCGACGAGGCCCCCGCGGTCGCGCCCGAGGCTCCCGTGGCAGACGCTGTCGGCGAGGTCGTCGTGGACGACGCTCCTGCGGCCGACGTGGTGACCGAGGTCGTCGCCGAGGCTCCTGCCGTCGACGAGGCTCCCGCCGAGACCACCGAGCCCACGACGGCCGAGTCCGCGACCACCGGGTCCGAGACCACCGAGTCCGCGACCACCGAGGCCTGACATGCTCGAGGACGCACTCGAGCACCTGGTCAAGGGCATCGTCGACAACCCCGACGAGGTCGATGTCCGGGCGCGCGACAACCGTCGCGGTCCCGGCCACACCCTCGAGGTGCGGGTCCACCCCGACGACATGGGTCGTGTGATCGGCAAGTCCGGTCGTACGGCCACGGCACTGCGCACCGTGCTCCAGGCGATCGCCCCGGGCAAGTCCGTCCGGGTCGACTTCCTCGACGTCGGCGAGCGCTGAGCCGCTTGCAGGTCGTCGTCGGCCGCATCGGTCGCCCCCACGGGATCCGTGGCGAGGTGACCGTCGAGGTGCGCACCGACGCCCCCGATGTCCGCTTCGCACCCGGGTCGGTCCTCGTGACCGACCCGGCGCGGGTCGGGCCCCTCACCGTCGCAGCCGTCCGCTGGCACAGCGGGCGGCTGCTGCTGTCGGTCGAGGGGTCGCATGACCGGACGAGCGCCGAGGCCCTGCGCGGCATCGTGCTCTCCGCCGAGGTCGACGACGACGAGGTGCCGGAGGACCCCGAGGAGTTCTTCGACCACCAGCTGCGTGGGCTCGCGGTGGTGACCACCGACGGCACCGGGATCGGCGTCGTCGACGACGTCGTGCACCTCCCTGGCCAGGATCTGCTCTCGGTCCGACGGGAGGGCGGCCGCGAGGTGCTCGTCCCGTTCGTCACCGAGATGGTCCCCGAGATCGACCTCGGGGCAGGTCGGGTCGTGATCGATCCTCCGCCGGGGCTGCTCAACCTCGACGATCTCGACCCACCGGACCCGGCAGCCGACGACGCACACACGAGCGACGCGGCACCGCCGACCGAGCTGGCGCCCGGCGACGGCGAACCCGCGGGAGGGTGAGCGCCGTGCGCATCGACGTCGTGACGATCTTCCCCGACTACCTTGCCCCGTTGCGCCTCTCACTGGTCGGCAAGGCCGTCGATGCGGGCACCCTCGACCTGCGCGTGCGCGACCTGCGCGACCACACCCACGACCGGCACCGCACGGTCGACGACACGCCGTACGGCGGTGGACCGGGCATGGTCATGCGCCCGGAGCCCTGGGGCGAGGCGCTCGACGAGATCCTCGCCTCGGCGCCGGACCGTACGCCGCGCCTCGTCGTGCCCTCGCCGAGCGGGCGACGGTTCACCCAGACCGTGGCCCAGGAGTACGCCGAGGACGACTGGCTCGTCTTCGCGTGCGGGCGCTACGAGGGGATCGACTCCCGCGTCGCCGAGCACTACGCCGGTCGCACCCGGGTGGACGAGGTGAGTGTCGGCGACTATGTCCTGGCCGGTGGCGAGGCAGCCGTCCTGGTCATCGTCGAGGCGACGGCCCGGCTGCTCCCTGGCGTGCTCGGCAACCCGGTGAGCGCGGCCGACGACTCCTTCGCCGCCGGGGAGATGGCCACCCTGCTCGAAGGCCCGGTCTACACCAAGCCGCCGACCTGGCGTGGGCACGAGGTGCCCGAGATCCTGCTCTCCGGCGACCACGGCAAGATCGCCGCCTGGCGCCGGGAGCGCGCCGAGGAGCGCACCCGTGACCGTCGGCCCGATCTCCTGCCCTGAGTGCGACCGGCCGCCCGGATTGGGAGGGTGCCGGGGTGCTGTGGCATCCTGGTCACGCTCGCGCCGTACGCCCTGCCACAGGGGGGTCGCGGCAGACCCGCGCCCTCGGGCGCGACGAGCAACCGCAACCGCACCTGATTCCGCGCGTGACCTGTGGCGCCTGCGAGGAGAACACATGAACACGCTCGACTTCGTCGATGCGGCATCGCTGCGCACCGACCACCCCCACTTCCGTCCCGGCGACACCGTGAAGGTGCACGTGAAGGTCGTCGAGGGCAACCGTTCCCGCATCCAGGTGTTCCAGGGCGTCGTCATCCGTCGCCACGGTGGCGGCGTGCGCGAGACCTTCACCGTCCGCAAGGTCAGCTTCGGAGTCGGGGTGGAGCGCACCTTCCCGGTGCACACCCCCATCGTCGACATGATCGAGATCGTGACCCGCGGTGACGTGCGTCGCGCCAAGCTCTACTACCTGCGCGACCTGCGCGGCAAGAAGGCGAAGATCAAGGAGAAGCGCGACAACGCGCCGAAGGCCTGATCTCCTGTTCGCTCCCGAGCGCCCGGCACCTCACCCGAGGGGCCGGGCGCTCGCGTGCGCGGCACCGACGTGCGGTTAGGCTCGGACCACCATGGCTGACTTGACGGACACCGGTCCGGTGCGTGTCGACGCGCGGGCCCGGCGGACCCCGTCCCCGGGCGGCGGCGCGCACGCTCGACCGGCTCCCGAGCCGCACGGGTCGTTCTGGCGCGAGCTGCCGGTGCTGTTGCTGGTCGCCTTCGGCCTCGCCTTCCTCGTCAAGACGTTCGTGGTGCAGGCGTTCTACATCCCGAGCGGCTCGATGCAGCAGACGCTCGAGATCGGTGATCGCGTCCTGGTCAACAAGGTCGTCTACAAGGTCCGTGACATCGAGCGCGGCGACGTCGTCGTCTTCAACGGTGTCGACTCCTTCACCCCCGAGGTCCAGATCACGCCCCCGGACGGTCCGCTCAGCACGGCGGTCGACTGGATCGGACGGACCTTCGGCTTCGCGCCGCCGGACGAGCGCGACTTCGTCAAGCGGGTCGTCGGCGTCGGTGGTGACCGGGTGGTGTGCTGCGACTCGCAGAGCCGGCTCACCGTCAACGGCGTGGCGCTCGAGGAGTCGTCGTACCTCTTTCCGGGCAACGCCCCGAGCGACGTGCCCTTCGACGTCGTGGTGCCCGCGGAGAAGCTGTGGGTCATGGGAGACCACCGGGCCGCCAGCAGCGACTCACGCGCGCACCTGGGCGACCCGGGAGGTGGCTTCGTGCCGACCGATCGCGTCATCGGCCGTGCGTTCGCGGTGATCTGGCCGGCGTCGGATGCGGCGCTCCTCGAGATCCCCGACACCTTCGCCTCCGTGCCGGCGAAGGCGAGCTGACCGTGACGACCTCCACGTCCCGCGCCCGCGACGCCGAGCGACGCCCCAGCCCCGCGGGCGGGTCGATGGCGCGCGAGCTGCTCCTCATCGTCGGCGTCGCGCTCGTGCTCTCGGTGCTGGTGCGCACGTTCGTGGCCCAGGCGTTCTTCGTCCCGAGCGAGTCGATGCAGGACACCCTGCTCGTGCAGGACCGCATCCTGGTGTCGAAGGTGACGACACAGCTCTCCGGTGTCGACCGCGGCGAGGTCGTGGTCTTCACCGACCCGTCCGACTGGCTTCCCGATCCGGCCGAGCCGACCGGGGTCGCCGGGCTCGTCCGCACCGGGCTCACCTGGGTCGGGCTGTTGCCCTCGGACACCGGAGAGGACCTCGTCAAGCGGGTCGTCGGC
>JANMMN010000136.1:0-3139 GCA_031373405.1 Actinomycetes bacterium | reverse complement strand
ACCACGACCCGGTCGTCATGGTCAAGGCGTACGAGCTGCTCAGCGAGCGCTGCGACTACCCCCTGCACCTCGGCGTCACCGAGGCCGGTCCGGCGTTCCAAGGCACGATCAAGTCGGCGACGGCCTTCGGCGCACTGCTCTCCCAGGGCATCGGCGACACGATCCGCGTCTCGCTCTCCGCGCCTCCCGTCGAGGAGGTCAAGGTCGGCAATCAGATCCTCGAGTCGCTCAACCTACGCAAGCGCGGGCTCGAGATCGTGTCGTGCCCGTCGTGCGGGCGCGCGCAGGTGGATGTCTACACCCTCGCCGAGCAGGTGACCGCAGGCCTCGAGGGCCTCGCCGTACCCCTGCGCGTCGCGGTCATGGGCTGCGTCGTCAACGGTCCGGGTGAGGCGCGCGAGGCCGACCTCGGTGTCGCGTCCGGCAACGGCAAGGGCCAGATCTTCAGGCGCGGGGAGGTCATCGCCACCGTGCCCGAGTCGAAGATCGTCGAGACCCTGGTGTCGATGGCGCTGGAGATGGCCGAGGAGATGGGCGTCGACCCGGAGTCCGGCGAGCAGTCCGGCGCCGCCGTCGTCACCGTCGGCTGACGCCGTCTCCGGATCGGGCAGGATGACGGGTGTGACCACCGCTACTGCCGGCGTGCTGCGCGTGCTCGCGCCTCGCGACCTCGAGCAGGTGCGGGCTGTGCTGAGCCGCGATCCGGTCGCGCACTGCTTCGTGGCGTCGCGCGTGCTCATGAGCGGGCTCGATGCCTGGCGGCTCGGCGGCGAGCTGTGGGGCTGGTCCGAGGGCGGTGAGCTCACCTCGCTGCTCTACCTCGGCGCGAACCTCGTGCCGGTCGAGACCACGCCCGAGGCGCGCCGGGCCTTCGTCGACCGGTGCCGCCGGATCGGACGGCGGTGCTCCTCCATCGTCGGCCCCGCCGACGAGGTCGCTCTCGTCTGGGCGCAGCTGGCCGACTCCTGGGGTCCCGCCCGCGATGTGCGTCGCCGCCAGCCGGTGCTCATGATCGACCGCGACTGCGACATCGCCCCGGATCCCGGCGTACGGCGGGTGCGGGAGGACGAGCTCGAACTCCTCCTGCCGGCCTGCATCTCGATGTTCACCGAGGAGGTCGGCGTCTCGCCGCTGGCCGGGGGAGCGGCCGAGGCCTACCGTGCCCGGGTCGGGGAGCTGGTCCGACAGGGTCGCGCCTACGCACGGATCGAGGAGGGCCGGGTGGTGTTCAAGGCCGAGGTCGGCGCGGTGGGCGACGGGGTCTGCCAGGTGCAGGGCGTGTGGGTCGCTCCTGAGTACCGCGGGCTCGGGCTGTCCGCGGCCGGTATGGCTGCGGTGGTCGCGCTGTCCCGTCGCGAGCAGGCACCGGTCGTGAGCCTCTACGTCAACGACTTCAACACCGTGGCCCGCGCGCTCTACGCGCGCGTCGGCTTCCGTGACGCAGGCTCGTTCACGACCGTGCTGTTCTGAGCTGTCCCACTGGGAATGCCCCTCCGTCCCGACCGGCCGACCGATCAGCGATATCCGTTCTGCTGCAAGCGAAATCGCCTACTCGAGCTCTTGACGCGCTTCATACAGACGTTCTATTATGAGCCATGACCTCGCACCCGCGCATCGACGAGTGGTGGGACGAGCACGTCACCCCTTTCGCCAGTGCGGACGAGGTGCGGCTCGGCCGCGAGCTCGCCCTGCTCGACCACGAGGACGACCTGCGCGACAACGCCGTGCGCGATGCCAGCGGTGCCGACGTGGAGGTCCCGCCGCTGCCGTCTGACGCCGATCTCGTCGCGACCCTGGGCGGGCCGGCGCACCCCGCCGACCTGCTGCTGCTCGAGTCGGTCGCCGTCGACCCGTACGCCCCGCGCCGTGAGCTGCTCACCCGGCTCGGTGCCTTGCGTCGGGTGAGCGGGCTCGTCGCCGCGCTCGAGTCCGAGACCCTCGTCGCGCTCGCCGGCGACCGGTCCTGGGGCGACTACCTCGCCGAGGTCCACGTCGAGCACGAGGTCGCGGTGGCGACCCGCTCGTCGCGCTACGCCGCGGGTCGCGCGATCGAGAACGCGCGTGCGCTCGCCACCGTGTTCCCCGGGTTCCACGACGCGCTGCGAGCGGGCGCGATCAGCACCGCGCACGTCAGCGCACTCGTCGAGCGCACCCGCGTCGTCGCCGACGACACCGTGCTCCGCGAGATCGGTCGCCGGGCCCTGCCCAAGGCCCGACGTCGCACCCCCGGCCAGTTCGCCGACGAGGTGACCCGGCTCGTGGAGCGCCTCGACCCCGACGCGGCCGCCCGCCACACCCGCGCCCGCACCAAGCGCGCGGTGTGGGCCCGGCCGATGCCCGACGGCATGGGCCAGCTCGGCCTCGTCCACGACTGGTCGACCGTTGCGGCCATCAAAGCCACCCTCGACGCCGACGCCGCAGCAGCACGGGCACTCGCCCGGCAGGCCGAGCCCACCGCCACCACCACCACCGCGACCGCCGCGACCGACGCGCCCGCAGCAGGCGAGGCCCCAGCCGACGCGACCGAGGACGACGAGTCGACCCTCGAGGCACTGCGCGCCGACGCGCTCGCCGCACGCATCCTCGGCACGGTCGGCCCCGACGGCGCAGTGACCTGGGACCGCTCGGCGGTGCCCGTCCTCGTGGAGGTCGTCATCGACCTCGCGACGCTGCGCGGCGAGGCCGACCGCGAGTGCCTGCTCGACGGGCAGCCAGTGCCCGCGCAGATAGGACGAGAGCTCGCATTCTTCGCCCGGATGTTCCGCCGGATCGTCACCGACCCGGTCACCGGCTACGCGCTCGACTACGGACGCACCCAGTACCTCCCCCAGCCGCTGCGGCACTACGTGCTCGCCCGCGACGGCGGCTGCCGCGGGCCAGGGTGCACCACCCGGTCACCGAGCCGGCTGCAGATGGACCATGCGGTGGAGTTCCCCGAAGGTCCGACGTCCGCAGCCAACTGCGGCGGCCTGTGCCTCACCCACCACCAGCTCAAGACCGCCGGCTACGTCGACCTCGTCGACTCACACGCCGACGGCTCAGTGCAATGGCACACGACGTGGGGGCAGATCGTGCGCATCGCGCCGCGGCCCTACCTCCACGATCCCGCCGACGAGGCCAAGCCGGAGCCACCCCCACC
>JANMMN010000105.1:0-3660 GCA_031373405.1 Actinomycetes bacterium | reverse complement strand
GTGGGAGGCGCAGGCGCTGCTGCGCGCCGAGCCCGTGGCCGGCGACGACGAGCTCGGGCGGGACTTCGTGGCGCTGATCGACCCGCTGCGCTATCCCGTGGGCGGCATCCCGGACGCCGACGTACGCGAGATCAGGCGGCTCAAGGCCCGGATGGAAGCCGAGCGGCTGCCCCGGGGCGCCGACCCCGGCCTGCACGTCAAGCTCGGGCGCGGCGGCCTCTCCGACGTCGAGTGGGTGGCCCAGCTGCTCCAGCTGCGGCACGGCCACGAGCTCGAGCCGTTGCGTACGACGCGGACCCTCCCGGCCCTCGCCGCGGCCGCGGCCGCGGGGCTGCTCGAGGCCGACGACGCCGAGACCCTCACCGCGGCGTGGCGCATCGCCTCGCGTGTGCGTGACGCCGTCATGCTGGGACGTGGCAAGGCGAGCGACATGGTGCCGACCGACTCGCGCGACCTGGCGAGAGTGTCCCAGGTGCTCGGGTACCCACCCGGGGAGAGCGGCATGCTGCTCGATGACTACCGTCGGTTGACCCGTCGGGCCAGAGCTGTGGTGGAGAGGGTGTTCTACGCGTGAGTTTGGACGCGACGCCAGGCCGGCCGCGCTCGCGCGCCCGCGTCGGGGTGCGCGACGCCCTCGCGGTCCGTGAGTTCCGTGGCGTCATCGCCGCGCAGGTCGCCAGCGAGTCCGGCGACCAGATCGCCCGGGTCGCCCTCGCGCTGCTGGTGCTCTCCACGACGGGGTCGGCCCTGCTCGCCGCCGCCACGTTCGCGGTGTCGTTCGTCCCCACCTTCCTCGGCGCGGCGCTGCTCGGGCCGCTCGCCGACCGGTTCAGCCGACGCAACCTCATGCTCGGGGCCGACTACGGTCGCGCGGTCGCGATCGGCTTCCTCGCGCTGATGGCCGTGCCGGGCACACCGCTGCTGCTGCTCTTCGCGCTGCTCTTCGTGGCCGAGCTGTTCACACCGCTGTTCGACTCGGCCCGGGCTGCGTCGATCCCCGACATCCTCGAGCAGCCCAACCTGGTCACCGTGGGGGTCGGCCTCTCGCGGTCGCTGCACCTGGCCAACCAGGCGATCGGCCTGGTCATCGGTGGACTGGTCGTGCAGTTCTTCGACCCCCAGATCGCCCTGCTCGTCGATGCGGCGTCGTTCGTCGTGTCGGCGGCGATCCTCACCGTCTTCATGCGTTCGCGCCCGGCGCACCTGGGCAGCACCGAGTCCTTCGGCATGCTGCTCGGGGATCTGCGTGAGGGCTGGACGCTGCTCATGGCCGACCGCTCCCGTCGGGCGCTGATCCTGCTCGGCTGGGGGATGGCCGCCTCGCTCGTGGCACCCGAGGCGGTCGCGCTGGCCTACGTGCGCGACCAGCAGCAGTCCGACGCGTGGGGCGGTCTCCTCATGGCGTCCGTGATCACGGGTGCTGCGCTCGGCTCGGTGCTCGTGGGGCGGCGCAGCCCCCGCGACCAGCTCGACCTGGTGCTGCCGCTCGCGATCGCGGTGTGCCTGCCGCTGCTCGTGACCGGCATCGAGCCGCCGATCGTGGTGCTGGTCGTGCTCTGGACCCTGTCCGGCTTCGCGCAGGCGTTCCTCGTGCCGGTGATGTCGTTCACGACGCTGCTGACGCCCAACGAGCACCGCGGTCGGGTGATCGGCATCGCCAGTGCGGGATTCGCGGCGGTGACCGCCGTCGGCTATCTCCTCACCGGGTTGATCGCCGATGCCACCAGCCCCGCGTTCTCGGTCGTGGTGATGGCCGTGATCGGGCTGGTGATCGCCTCGATCGCGTTCTGGACGTGGCCCTCGGCCGATCTGCGCGCGGACGTCCGCGCCCTCGAGGCCGCCGGTCACTGACCGGGTGTCACGGCCTGGTCGCGAGCCAGCCGTCTTCGCCGATCACGATGCGGGGGTGCGCGGCGGGATCGAGCCAGCGCAGCAGTGCCCGCATCCGGCTGCGCTCCACCGACACGCAGCCGACCGTGGTCAGGTCGCCGAAGGCATGCAGGAAGATGCCGGACCCGCGACCGATGACGGGCCGCGGGCGGTTGAAGTCGATGACCGCCACGTAGTCGTACTGCGCCCCCATCCGGGCGAGGCGCTCGGAGGAGTTGAACCCGCTCGTGCGTCGGGCGAACCCACCTCGGCTGCCCAGTCGCATCTGGTTGTAGTGCCGCGAGCGCCGGTCCTGCACCCACCAGTGGTCGTCGGTGAGCCGCGTGTAGGGCATCGCGGTGCCGGGATCGGTGGCGCGACCGAAGGTCTCGGTGATCGTGAACAGCCCGGCGGGCGTGCGTCCCGAGTCCTGGACCCGTTGCGCGGCGGGCACGAGACCGGTGCGGCCGAGCCGTGCCCCGGTGATCAGCACGCGCCGCCACCCGGTGGCCGTGCGCTTGTACGCCGTGAGCGTGCCCGACGTACGACGCCAGGACCGTGCCGTCACAACGATCACCTGCGTCACGTCGGCCGGGATGGCGCGGGCGAAGCGCTGGACGCCGGGGATCGGCGGTGCGACACCGCTCGCGGAGGCGCTCGGCGCGAGCCCGGTGACGAGTGCGCCGGTGACCACGAGTGCACCGACCGTGCGCAGCAGCCGCATAGCGCCACCCTCCGTCCGAGCCGAATGCCGTCAACGCCACCGTACGTCGCGAGACCCGCGGTCAGGGGACGTTGACGGGTGCTCTCCGCGGTGTCGCGGGGAGGGCGAGGAGGCGGGGGCGGAGTGCCACGGGCACGACGACGGCGAGGGCGCCGACGGCAACGGTCACAGACCACGACCATGGGGTCCCGGCGGCTGCACCCCGGATCGCCGACGCGATGGCGAGGAGACCGATCACGTTGACCAGGGTCACGAAGCCGTGCATCGCCTGCTGTCGCGTGCGCAGCAGGACGTCGAGGCAGAACAGGGTGAGGAAGACCGCGACCAACGAGAGGAAGACGACCGGGTCGCGGAAGGCGGAGTAGAGCGCGAGCGCGGAGCCGAGACCGGCGACCGCCTGCACGACCTGCGTCGGACCACCGAGCAGGTAGAGGGCGACGAAGGCGACGACGGCGAGAAGACCTGGCACTGCCCACGAGTAGCCCCAGACCGCCACGACGGTGAGCGCGAGGAAGGTCACGACGAGGGAGTTGAAGACCAGGTCGAGCAGCGACGGGGGAGTGCCGAGGAGGTACCACCGGTCCAGGGTGTTCTGCGCCGACTCCGCGACGCTCGCGACGACGAGGACGCAGGCACCGACGTAGAGCAGCCACGGCTCGGCGACGCGGTCGGCCACGACGGCGGGATAGCTGAGCAGCGCCCAGATCACGACGACCGGCGACAGGATCGTGAGCACGTGCGCGGTCAGGACCCAGGCTGCCGTGCTCGCGGGGAGGTCGACCTCCTCGCGGATCGACCGCTACGCCGCGCTCGTCACGGCGTCGGCGTACGCCGGAACAGCGACCGGAGCAGGCCGCCTGCGCGCCCGGTCGCGCCGGCCATGCCTCCGACACCCGCCGCCTCCATCTGCTCGCGCACGACGGCCGCAGTCACCCGGTCGTGGGGGGGGGGGGGGGGGGGGGGCGCCACCGTGGCGACCGCGCCAGGGGCGGCGCAGACCGGGGCCCGCGCCACCCAGGCGCCCCCCCCGGCGGACCACCCCCAACAAGGGGCGAGGGCCGCCCGGG
>JANMMN010000096.1:0-5061 GCA_031373405.1 Actinomycetes bacterium | reverse complement strand
AGCGGGTGCCCGAGCGCGATGGCCCCGCCCTGGGCGTTGGTGAGCTCGGGGTCGGCACCGGTCTCCTGGAGCCAAGCACCGACGACCGACGCGAACGCCTCGTTGACCTCGAACGCCCCGATGTCGGACAGGGCGAGGCCGGAGCGTCGCAGCGCCTTGGCGGTGGCGGGGATCGGGCCGGTGAGCATGATGACCGGGTCGACACCCGCGAGAGCCACGGTGTGCACGCGCGCCATCGGGGTCAGGCCGAGCTCGCGCGCCTTCTCCGAGGTGGTCATGAGCAGGGCGGCCGAGCCGTCGGAGATCTGCGAGGAGTTGCCGGCCGTGACGACGCCGTCCTCACGGAACGCCGGCCGCAGCGAGGCCAGCTTCTCCCGCGAGGTGCCCCGACGGATTCCCTCGTCGGTGCTGACCTCGCCCACCGGCACGATCTCGTCGGCGAAGAGCCCGTCGTCGGTCGCCGCGGCTGCGCGCTCGTGCGACGCGAGCGCGATCTCGTCGAGCTGCTCGCGGGAGAGGTTCCACTGCGTGGCGATCAGCTCGGCCGAGAGCCCTTGGGGCACCAGTCGTCCGGCGTACCGCTCGATCATCCGGGGCGGGAAGGGGCCGTCGCCACCGACCATGTTGGAGAACATCGGGACCCGCGACATCGACTCGACGCCGCCGGCGATGACGAGGTCGTAGTGCCCAGCGACGAGACCGGCCGCGGCAAAGGTGACCGCCTGCTGGCTCGACCCGCACTGACGGTCGACCGTGGTGCCGGTCACCGACTCGGGGAAGCCGGCGGCGAGCGCGGCGTTGCGGCCGATGTTGACGCCCTGCTCCCCGACCTGCGAGACGCAGCCCCAGATCACGTCGTCGACGAGCGCCGGGTCGACGCCCGCGCGGGTCATGAGGGTCTCGAGCACCAGGGCCGAGAGGTCACCCGGGTGCACCCCGGACAGCGACTTGCCCGGCTTGCCGACGCCTACCGGGGTGCGGACGGCCTTGACGATGACGGCGTCGTTCATGGGAGCTCCTCGAGGGGGGTGGGCGGTCCGACGCGTCGATGTTACCGGGCGGTAGCAACCCTCAGGCGGCGGAGCTCAGCAGCGCGGTGATCTCCGCGGTGAGCTGGTTGTCGCGGACGAGCACGAGGACGGCCAGCACGACGAGCACTCCGACGACCGCGGCGGCCTGCACCGCGGCCTTGCTCCGCCCGGGGATGCGGGTCAGGACCAGCGCCACGACGACGCCGGTCACGAGACCGCCGAGGTGGGCCCGCCAGTCGGTGCTGGGGACGACGAACCCGATCACGACGTTGATCGCGATCAGCCCGATCACCGCGGTGACGTCGGCACGCAGCGCCTTCCCGACGACGACGTAGGCCCCCATCAGCCCGAAGATCGCTCCGCTCGCGCCCCCCGCGAGCACCATCGGCTCGGAGAACCAGAACGACGCGACCGAGCCACCGAGGCCCGCGACGAGGTAGAGCGCCGCGAAGCGCACGTGGCCCAGGGCAAACTCGAGCTGCGGTCCCAGCATGAACAGCACGAGCATGTTGAAGCCGATGTGGAGCAGGCTGTAGTGCAGGAACATCGAGGTGAACAACCGGTAGTGCTCGTCGTACGCCGCGATGCCGACCGGCCACATCGCCCAGTCCTCCGCGACGGAGTCGATGCCGACGAGGTACTCGTACCCGAACACCGCGACGCACGCGCCGATCACGGTCCAGGTCACGATCGGGCGGGACGGCACGACGGCACCGAAGGTGCTGCGCAGACCGGGGGTGGATGCCGCTCCCGCCGCCACGCACTCCGGGCACTGGAAGCCGACCGAGGCACTCGTCATGCAGTCCGGGCAGATCGGCCGCTCGCAGCGGGTGCACCGGATGTAGGTCTCGCGCTCCGGGTGGCGGAAGCAGACCGGTGGCGCAGCGGGAACCGACGGGTCGGGGTCAGGACCCGTCGACTCAGGCGTCGACACTCTCGACCGACACGCGCTCGATGACGACGGCGTCGCGCGGACGGTCCATCGCCGCAGTGGGCACGGCAGCGATCTTGTCGACCACGGCGCGCCCGTCGGCGTCGGCCACCTCGCCGAACACGGTGTGCTTGAAGTTGAGCCACGGGGTCGCCCCCACGGTGATGAAGAACTGCGAGCCGTTGGTGCCCGGACCGCTGTTGGCCATCGCGAGCAGGTAGGGCTTGTCGAAGGTCTTCTCCGGGTGGAACTCGTCACCGAACTTGTAGCCAGGGCCACCGGTGCCCGTGCCCATCGGGTCGCCGCCCTGAATCATGAAACCGGAGATCACCCGGTGGAAGACCACCCCGTCGTAGAGCGGCGTGCTCTTGGTCTCGCCGGTCTTGGGGTCGGTCCACATCTGCGAGCCGTCCGCGAGGCCGATGAAGTTCTTCACCGTCTTCGGGGCGTGGTCCGGGAAGAGCTCGATGCGGATGTCGCCGTGGTTGGTGTGCAGCGTCGCGTAGGTAGTCACCGGAAGATCCTCGCACGGAGCACCCGCGAGCCGCACACGCCGTCATCGCGTCCGGGCCTACGCCCCGTGTCCGCCTGGAGGCTAGGTCCCCTACTGATCGCGGTTCCAGCTGGGCCTGACCCTGACGTGCTCCGGCGACCAGCGGGGGCCCACGTCCCCTACCGACCAGCCGACGACGAACGCCACCCCGTGGGGTGGCGTTCAGTTCGTCGGTGGCGTGGAGCGAACGCGCCAGTAGGCGCAACTCCGCACCAGCGCGGTCACCGAGTCGTCAGGCACCTCCGTCACGTGCACGTGGAACACGGCACGGCGGTGCGGCCAGGTTGCAGCCAGGCCTCAGTCGTGTCGCAGTTCGCCGGATCGGAGGTTGGTGCAACGGCGCGCGCAGCGCCTGTCGGTGCGTCCTGGAACTCAGCCGGTCCGGGCGTTGCTCCGCACTGCGGTCAGGACTGAGTTGATCAGGACGCCGTAGCCCACCGAGGACGGCGAGTGCGGCGGAGGCTTGAGAGGCAAGGCCACCGGGTTCGTGCCCGGGCAATAGGTCGTGCTGAGACTCTGGTCGATTGCCTGCAACAGCCCGTGGATCTCGACCTGGCCGTCACCGATGTAGTGGTAGATCCATGCGATCGCCAGTCACCTGCAGTTCTGGGGTCGTGCTGCATGCGGCGAGCAGCAGCAGCGGCGCCACCAGGGTGACCGGCACACGCTGCCTCATCAGTACCTCCTACCGCTGACTGCGCCCTCGGGGGGGCTCGTCGAACAATCGACGCGGCCACAGCCAGGCGCCTACCCGCACGGTGCCTGCCGGCAAGGCGTCGCACCAATCAGCCAGGGGGGAGGTGACCCGAGCGGCCGTTACGGGCAGGCGGACGGTTGGCTCGCCCGGGTGCTGACCGCCCCACTCCAACAGCAGCCAGGACTGCACATGGTGTGCGAGTTCCTGGTTCCACGCCTCGACCTCCTCCAAGGACACAGCCGCCAGCGTGGCCATCTGATCCATGCCGTTGAGCAGGCTCGGCAGCTTCGCGTCGTTGCGCGCCCCTGGTGTGAACGGGTCTGCCGTGGTGACGTGTACGGCTTCGTTGCGCCACGTACCATGCAGTGCCGCGATTCCGCAGGTGACACCGGGGAACGTGCGCACATTTGCGAGCATGCCGGGGTCGACTCCCTCCGCAGGCACTCCGAACGGGTTCGGCTGTGGTGGACCGGGGTCCCCGGATCGGGCCACAGCGGGCTCGGCGAGAAGTGGCTCGAACCACGCTCGAGCTCCGCCGGCGCTGGTGACGATCACCTGGCCGAAGGCGTGGAGGTCATCCCCGTCACGCAGCACCAGGTCAGTGATCACACGACCAGTATCCTTCGCTCCCTGCGACGACGACGCGGTTGGCACGCCCTGCGGTGGGACCCCCTCCAGCTCGGTCATCGGCTTGCTGTGACCGGGCCATCTTGGCGTGGAAGCGGGTGGTGTCCGCCCGCGACGGCTGGTTGGCTGATGCGTCGCGTTCGACTCCCGACGACAGGGGCTTACGGACATCGTTGCGCCAACTGGCGCATCGGCGTGGAGGCTAGGTCCCCTACTGATCGCGGTTCCAGCCGGGAATGACCCTGACGTGCTCCGGCGACCAGCGGGGGCCCACGTCACCTTTCAGCCAGCCAATGCAGAACGCCACCCCGATGGGGTGGCGTTCTGCATTGGCGTGGAGGCTAGGGGACTCGAACCCCTGACTTCTGCCTTGCAAAGGCAGCGCTCTACCAGCTGAGCTAAGCCCCCGATGGCGGGTCGGGCACGGTGGCCGGGTCGCTCAGCGCAGGTCGGGGGCCGAGGTCGCCTCGGTCCAGAGGTCCGCCTCCGCGCGGCCGGCGGTGACCTGGCGGTAGACGACGTAGCCGGCTGCGGCGACGACGGCCAGAGCGAGGAGCTTCTTCACGGTGTGCCTCCCGGTGCAGTGCGATGCGGTGCTGGTGGGCCTAGATGGACTTGAACCATCGACCTCTTCCTTATCAGGGAAGCGCTCTAACCGAGCTGAGCTATAGGCCCGTGCGTGGTGCCGACGAAGGTTACCTCAGGCGCAGCGAGCGACCCAAACCGCGGGCGGAGCCACCCCGGGCACACCTCGTGCCGACCTCAGTGGACCTCAGCCATCCTCGGAGAGAGTGACCTCGAGGCCACCGGTGAGGCCCACCGAGAGGTTGTAGAGGAACGCGAACAGGGTGGACAGCGCCGACACGAGGACGATCTCGACCGCAGCCAGCACCAGCGCCACACCCATCACCCGGCCGAAGCCGACCAGGGAGAGGAAGTCGAAGGACGTCGACCCCGTGCCGGCGACATCGTCGATGGTGCGTCCGACGGCCGCGAAGACGCCCGTCACCTCGAGGCTCCACCACAGCAGTGCCACGGCGATGAGCGTGACGATCGCGATGCTCACCGAGAGCATGAACGCGGACTTCATCACCGACCAGGGGTCGAGCCGGGTCACGAACAGGCGTGCGCGTCGCGGGCCGGCCGGGCGCACCGCGGCCACGGGAGCCACGGGGGTCGGTGCTGCGACGCCCGAGCCGGCACGCGGATCGAGGCGGGGATC
>JANMMN010000065.1:0-17644 GCA_031373405.1 Actinomycetes bacterium | reverse complement strand
GGTCTCGGGCACACCGGTGGCACCCTCGACAAGCTCGAGTCCATCCCCGGCTGGCGGGCCTCGCTCAGCAGCGACGAGATGCTCGCCGTCCTCCGTGACGTCGGTGCGGTGATCTGCGCCGCCGGCGACGGCCTGGCTCCCGCGGACAAGAAGCTCTACGCCCTGCGCGACGTGACCGGCACGGTCGAGGCGATCCCGCTGATCGCGAGCAGCATCATGAGCAAGAAGATCGCCGAGGGCACCGGCGCGCTCGTCCTCGACGTGAAGGTCGGGTCGGGTGCCTTTATGAAGGACGTCGACCGGGCGAGGGAGCTCGCCGCCACGATGGTCGCGCTCGGGACCGAGGCCGGCGTACGCACCCGCGCGCTGCTCACCGCCATGGACACCCCGCTCGGGCTCACCGCCGGCAACGCGCTGGAGGTGCGCGAGTCGGTCGAGGTGCTCGCCGGCGGCGGACCGTCCGACGTCGTCGAGCTCACCCTCGTGCTCGCTCGCGAGATGCTCGAGCTTGCCGGCGTCTCCGGGCCGGACCCCGCTGATGTGCTCGGCGACGGCCGCGCCATGGATGCCTGGCGCCGGATGATCGCAGCCCAGGGAGGCGACCCCGACGCGCCGCTGCCGGTCGCCCGCGAGACCCACGTGGTCTCGGCCACCCGCTCCGGTGTCCTCACCCGCCTCGACGCCCTCGCCGTAGGTATCTCGGCCTGGCGGCTCGGCGCGGGTCGCGCCCGCAAGGAGGACCCGGTCAGTGCCGGTGCGGGGATCGAGATGCACGCCAAGCCGGGCGACCTCGTCACAGCTGGCGCACCCCTGCTGACGCTGCACGCGGACGAGCCGGACCGGTTCGCGTCGGCGCTGGCCGCACTGGACGGCGGCATCGAGATCGCTGATCCGGGCACTGCCGTGCACCGGCTGCCGCTGGTGATCGAGCGGATCGGGGGCTGACGTGCCGGAGCTGGTGGCGGCACCGACCCGCATCCCCGTCCCGGGAGGCAAGACGATCGACGAGTACGTCGGACGCGTCACCACCTCCACGCCCGAGGTCTCCGTCGCGCACATGGTCGCGCCCGGAGGCTGGGAGGAGCCCGCGCAGACACCGGCCTTCGACGAGATCACCGTGGTGCTGCGCGGCGTCGTCCGCGTCCAGCACGACGGCGGTGTGCTGGACGTGCACGCGGGTCAGGCCGTCATCACCCGTGCCGGGGAGCGGGTGCGCTACGTCGCCCCGACGCCCGAGGGCGCGGAGTACGTCGCCGTCTGCCTCCCCGCCTTCGCTCCTGACCTCGCCCACCGCGACGACTGAGCGAGGAGCGCCCCTTAGCGCTTGAAGGGGTCGCTGATCGGGCTGCCGGTCAGCTCGGCCCGGGGGCAGCTCGCCAGCGTGAGTCCGACCGAGACCAGGGCGGCGTCGCAGATGGTGGAGACGGTGAAGCCCGCGTCGTGCCCGGACGGGGTGATCGTGACCCGGTAGATCGTGACCTCGTTGCGGGCGGGTGCGTCGTACATGACGGCGATGGTGCCCATCAGGCGGGCGTCGCCGCGGGTGCCGCCGATGCCGTTCCACGGCTGGTCGTAGCGTTGCCAGACCGATGCCGACGCGTTCCAGACCCCGCCCACCGAGACGTCGTCCCGGTGGAGCGCCGCCAGCACCTTCGTCGCCATCCGGCTCTCGAGGACGGCGGCCGGACGGATCACCTCGGTGCGGTCCTGGGTCGCAGTCATGGGTTCCACACAGGTCTCATCGGCACCTGGGGCGCCCGGTTGAGCGCATCGCCGTGGCGGATCCGCACCGGGCGCTACGGTGGCCGGGTGAGCGTCGAGACCGGACCCATCCATCCGTCCAGCAGCCCCCGCGACCCCCGGGCCGGCCAGCGTGCCGCGCTGCCGGAGGACGTCGTACGCCGGGCTCCGAAGGCGCTCCTGCACGACCACCTCGACGGTGGGCTGCGTCCGACGACGATCATCGAGCTGGCCGCCGGGTCGGGCTACGACGCGCTCCCGAGCACGGATCCCGAGGAGCTCGGCCGGTGGTTCATCGAGGCCGCCGACTCGGGCTCGCTCGTGCGCTACCTCGAGACCTTCGCCCACACCGTGGGAGTCATGCAGTCCCGCGACGCCCTCGTGCGGGTCGCCTCGGAGTGCGCGCAGGACCTTGCCGCCGACGGAGTCGTCTACGCCGAGGTGCGCTTCGCACCCGAGCTGCACGTGGTCGGTGGGCTGCGGCTCACCGAGGTGATCGAGGCGGTGCTGGAGGGGTTCCGGCTCGGGGAGCGGCTCGCGGCGGAGTCGGGCGCCCGGATCCGGGTCGCCACCCTGCTCACCGCCATGCGCACCGCGGCGCGTTCGCGCGAGATCGCCGAGCTCGTGGTGCGCTACCGCGACGAAGGCGTGGTCGGCTTCGACATCGCCGGTGCCGAGGCGGGCTTCCCACCCTCGCGCCACCTCGACGCGTTCGAGTACCTCCGCGGCGAGCTGTGCCACTTCACGATCCACGCCGGCGAGGCGTTCGGCCTGCCGAGCATCCACGAGGCGGTCGCGTTCTGCGGCTGCGAGCGGCTCGGGCACGGCGTACGCATCGTCGACGACATCGAGGTCGCGGCCGACGGCACCGCCACTCTCGGCCGGCTCGCGCAGTACGTGCGCGACCTGCGCATCCCGCTGGAGCTCTGTCCCTCGTCCAACGTGCAGACCGGCGCCGCGTCCTCGATCGCCGAGCACCCGATCGGCCTGCTCTCGCGGCTGCGCTTCCGGGTCACGGTCAACACCGACAACCGGCTGATGTCGGGGACCTCGATGACCCGCGAGATGCTGCTGCTCTCCGAGGCGTTCGGGTGGGGCCTGCCCGAGATGCAGTGGGTGACGGTGAACGCGCTCAAGAGCTCCTTCATCCCGTTCGACGAGCGACTGGCTCTCATCGACGAGGTGGTCAAGCCCGGCTACGCCGCCCTGACAGCCGAGCGCCGCTCACCCTCCCCCCTACCCGAGTAACACCTCGAACCGACCGGTTCGGCGTCCGAACCGGTCGGTTCGAGGTGTTACTCGGGGGATTTGGGGATCAGGCGGGTCAGGTGAGCAGGGGAGGGGTGAACTCCAGCAGGAGGAGCAGTCCTGTTGCCAGGAGCAGGAGGCCGGCTGCCTGGTGGGCCTGGTGCAGTGCCCGCCGGCTCAGGTGGCGTCGTCCCGCGGCCACGAGCGCGGCGAGCGCGACCTTCGCGCCGACCAGCAGCAGGTAGAAGCCCACGAGGAAGCCGACCGCAGACGCGAGGGACTCGGCCCGGGCCGCGACGAGCAGCGGACCGCCGACGGTGAGCCAGAACAGCCACGGGTACGGGGAGAGCAGGTTGACCAGCACCCCTCGCAGCAGCGACCCGTCGCCGCTGCGAGGCACGCCCTCGACGGATACGTCGACATCGCGCAGCGCCTCGGTACCCAGCCAGATCACGACCAGGCCGCCGAGCACGCCCAGCACCGCGACCGCACGGTCCGGCAGCGAGCGCACCACGAGCACCGAGACCACGACGACGACGAGGTCGCTGAGCAGCGGGGAGAGGGCGATGCGCGCCCCGGCCGCGAAGCCGCGCGCCAGGGTCTCGGTGACCACGAGCGCCTGCAGCGGCCCCGGGGCGAGACCGGCACCGAGCCCGAGGCCGAGCCCGATCAGCAGGTACTGCACGCGGTCACCCTAGGGGGAGGGCTCAGGAGACGACGCCGGCCGCACGACTGCGCAGGAGCGCGGCGAGCGCGTGCGCGTCGACGGGACGGCAGCCCTTGGCCGTGGCCCTGGCGATCATCGCCGGCTCGTCGTGCATGAGCAGCCGGCCGCGCTGCCACAGGGTGTGCGGAGGCTTGCGCCGTTCGGCGAGGTCGCGGACGAAGCGGCGGACGAAGTTCTTCCACGGCGCGCGGTGCAGCACCACGGCATCGGCGAGGATCCCTCGCTCACGGCACGCGGCGATGATCTCGGCGGCGAAGACGCCCTCGGCCACCACCGCGGGCGCGGACCCGCGATCGAAGGTCGAGGTGCCGACCGCTCGGCTGCGGCCGATGTCGTAGGCCGGGACCTCGACGTGGCCGTCACGGCACAGCGCCACGAGCGCCTCCACGGCACGCTCGGAGTGCCAGGTGCCCACGTCGTCCCAGTCGGGGATGCCCAGCTCGGCGGAGAACGGCATCGACGGGTCGTCGCCGTCCTTGTAGAAGTCGTCGAGGCGGAACACCGGCAGGCCGCTGTGCGTGGCGATCCTGGTCTTGCCCGAGCCGGACGGGCCGCACAGGAGCACGATCCGCGCTGGGTGTGCGCTCACCCCGCGGGGTGCCGGGAGGCCGACCAGGCCGGCCCGATGGTCACGAAGCCCCTCCGGGCGTACCAGTCCTTCGGCCAGTCCTCGACCATCGCCGTGAGAGCGACGTACGCGCAGCCACGGCTCGCCGCGATCTCCAGCGCCCGGGCGAGCATCGCCTCGCCGTAGCCCCTGCCGCGGAAGGCCTCGCGGGTCGCGACACCGTCGACCTCGGCCGCCCAGCCCGCGACGCACAGGTCGGTCGTGGCGGCCGGCGCACCCGTCTCCGGGTCGCGCACGAGCAGGGTGACCATCTCGCCGGAGGCGGTGTAGGACGCACGGCGCGCGACTAGCTGGCGCACCGTCTCGGCGTCGGCGCTGGGCATCCACTCCTCGCGCCACAGCGCCTCGTGCAGTTCCTCGACCTCGGCGAGCGGAACCTCCTCGACCGTTACGCCGTCCGGCGCGCCGATCGGGCCGGCGCTGACCGGCCGCGCCATCACGACCTCCGCATCCACGGCGAATCCGGCGGAGGCCAGCACCGCGCGCGTCGCGGCGGAGAGGTCGCACAGCGCGAAGACGTGCCGGTGCTCGAGCCCGGCGCCACCGAGGTGCTCATCGCCCCAGGCCAGCAACGCCGTCGGCCCCGGGTCGGCGCGCAGCAGGATCCCGTTGTTGGCGTAGGACTTCGGCCACTCGGGGGAGAGCAGCACCCACGTGGCCGCGTCGGGGCGGATCACCGTCGTGCCCCGCCGCCAGGTGTGCTCGGCGTACCTGTCGGCCAACCGCTCGGCGTGCGGCTGGGTTAGCGGTTCGGCGATCTGGTCGCCGACCGGGCCGGCGTCCGGGACTCCTGACGCGCGCTCAGACACCGATCGGGTGCCAGACGGTCTTGGTCTCGAGGAAGGACCGGATCCGGGCGAGCCCCGGGTCGGCGGACCAGTCGAGCGTGTCCGGACGTCGCACCCGCTTGACGTTGTCGGCGGCCGCGACCTCGAGCGAGCGGCGCAGGTCGACGTCGTCGACGCCGGCGATGTCGATGGCGTTGACGTCCATGTGCGCGGCGAGCCACGGGGTCACCTCGGCGACCTGGCCGGTGAGCAGGTTGACCACGCCGCCCGGCACGTCGGAGGTCGCCAGCACCTCGGACAGCGTGATCGCCGGCAGCGGCCGGTCCTGCGACGCGAGCACGACCGCGGTGTTGCCGGAGACGATCACGGGGGCGAGCACCGACACGAGACCGAGCAGCGAGGAATCCTGCGGAGCCACGACCGCGACGACACCGGTCGGCTCGGGGACCGAGAAGTTGAAGTACGGACCCGCGACCGGGTTGGTGGAGCCCATCGTCTGCGCGAGCTTGTCCGACCACCCGGCGTACCAGACCCAGCGGTCGATGGCGGCGTCGACGACCGCCTCGGCGCGACGGGTGGTCAGCCCCTCGGCCGCAGCGACGTCGGCGGCGAACTGCTCGCGCCGACCCTCCATCACCTCGGCGACTCGGTAGAGCACCTGCCCCCGGTTGTACGCCGTGGCGCCCGACCAGCCTCCGAACGCCTTGCGCGCGGCGACCACGGCGTCACGGGCGTCCTTGCGCGAGGCGAGGGCGGCGTTGGCGAGGAACCGGCCCTTGGAGTCGGTGACCTCGTAGGTGCGGCCGCTCTCCGAGCGCGGGAACGTGCCTCCGACGTAGAGCTTGTAGGTCTTGCGGACCTCGACACGAGTCATCGTCGTTCTCCTCAGACCACATCGAGATAGGCAGCGAGGCCGTGCCGACCGCCCTCGCGGCCGTACCCGGACTCCTTGTAGCCCCCGAAGGGGCTGGTCGGGTCGAACCGGTTGAACGTGTTGGCCCACACGACGCCGGCCCGCATCTGGTCGGCGATCTTGAGGATGCGCGAGCCCTTCTCGGTCCAGATCCCTGCCGAGAGGCCGTACGGGCTGTTGTTGGCCTTCTCGACGGCCTCCGCCGGGGTGCGGAAGGTGAGCACGGAGAGGACCGGGCCGAAGATCTCCTCGCGGGCGATCCGGTGCGCCTGCGTCACTCCGGTGAACACCGTGGGCGCGAACCAGTAGCCCTTCGCGGGCAGGTCGCAGTCGGCGGTCCACCGCTCGGCGCCCTCGTCGTCACCGACACCGGCGAGGTGGCGGATGCGCTCGAGCTGCTCGAGGGAGTTGATGGCGCCGATGTCGGTGTTCTTGTCGAGCGGGTCACCGAGGCGCAGCGTGGAGAGCCGGCGCTTGAGCTTGGCGGTGACCTCCTCGGCGATGGACTCCTGCACGAGCAGCCGTGACCCGGCGCAGCAGACGTGACCCTGGTTGAAGAAGATCCCGGCGACGATGCCCTCGACCGTCTGGTCGATCGGTGCGTCGTCGAACACGATGTTGGCGGCCTTGCCGCCGAGCTCGAGGCTGAGCTTCTTCTCGGTGCCGGCGATCGCGCGGGCGATCGCCTTGCCCACCTCGGTGGAGCCGGTGAACGCCACCTTGTCGACCCCGGGATGCTCGACGAGCGCGCGCCCGGTCTCGCCGGCGCCGGTGACGATGTTGACGACGCCGGGTGGCAGGTCGGCCTGTCGGCAGATGTCGGCGAACAGCAGCGCCGTGAGCGGCGTGGTCTCGGCAGGCTTGAGCACGACCGTGTTGCCGGCGGCGAGCGCCGGCGCGATCTTCCACGCCAGCATCAGCATCGGGAAGTTCCACGGGATCACCTGGGCGGCGACGCCCAGCGGCCTCGGGTCCGGGCCGAAGCCGGCGTGCTCGAGCTTGTCGGCCCAGCCGGCGTAGTAGAAGAAGTGGGCGGCGACCAGCGGGATGTCGACGTCGCGCGACTCCTTGATCGGCTTGCCGTTGTCGAGGGTCTCGAGCACGGCGAGCTCGCGCGAGCGCTCCTGGACGATCCGGGCGATCCGGAACAGGTACTTCGCGCGGTCGCGACCCGAGGTCTTCGACCACACCCGGGTGTAGGCGCGTCGAGCGGCCGCCACGGCGCGGTCGACGTCGGCGGCGCTCGCCTCGGTGATCTCGGCGAGCACCTCCTCGGTCGCGGGGTTGATGCTCTTGATCGAGCCGCCGGTGCCCTCGACGAACTCACCGCCGATGAAGAGACCGTAGGACGACGCGATGTCGACGACGGCGCGCGACTCGGGCGCGGGCGCGTACTCGAACGGGGTGGGGGCCATGGGGTTCCTCGGTCTCGCGGTCAGTCGACGGTGACGTAGTCGGGGCCGGAGTAGCGACCCGTGGTCATCTTCTGGCGCTGGAGCAGCAGGTCGTTGAGCAGGCTCGACGCGCCGAGACGGAACAGGTCCGGGGTGAGCCACTCGGTGCCGACGGTCTCGTTGACAAGGACCAGGAACTTCATCGCGTCCTTGGTGGTGCGGATGCCGCCGGCAGGCTTCACCCCGACCAGCGCCCCGGTGCTCTCTCGCCAGTCGCGGCACGCCTCGAGCATGACCAGGGTCACCGGCAGGGTCGCGGCGGGGGAGATCTTGCCGGTCGAGGTCTTGATGAAGTCGGCACCCGCCATCATCGCGAGCCAGGAGGCCCGTCGGACGTTGTCGTACGTCGCCAGCTCACCGGTCTCGAGGATCACCTTGAGGTGCGCGGCCACACCGCCCTCGACGCACACCGCCTTGACGGCCACGATCTCCTCGAACACCTCGAGGTAGCGCCCGGAGAGGAACGCACCGCGGTCGATCACCATGTCGATCTCGTCGGCGCCCGCCAGGACGGCCTCGCGGGTGTCGGCGAGCTTGACCGAGCGCGACGCCCGCCCGGAGGGGAACGCGGTGGAGACCGCGGCGACCCTGACGCCGGAGCCACCGAGCTCCGCGCGGGCGATGCCGACGAGGTCGTTGTAGACGCACACGGCTGCGGTCGCCGGTGCGGTGGGGTCGTGCGGGTCGGGGCGCATGGCCTTGGCGCACAGCGTGCGGACCTTGCCCGGGGTGTCGGCGCCCTCGAGCGTCGTGAGGTCGATCATCCGGATCGCGAGGTCTATCGCGAAGGCCTTCGCGGTGGTCTTGATCGAGCGGGTCGACAGTGCTGCGGCGCGGGCGTCGGCACCGACCTGGTCGACCCCGGGGAGGCCGTGGAGGAATCGGCGCAGTGCCGCCTCGGAGCGGGTCACGTCGGCGAGGGCCCCGGTGCCACCGGCCGGTGCGGAGGGGGATCGGCTCACCGTTCGATCCTAGACGTGCACGGCGGACGCCGGGCCGGGTCCGGGAACCGCAGTGCCGGCCGCGGATTTCGGTGCCGCTCGCACCCGGCGATACAGTCCTGGCCTGGCGCCTGCTGCGTGGACAGCCATCGGCGCGCCGTGTTCCCGGAAGGCTTCAGCCATGGTCGCCGCCGCCCAGCCCCAGCAGCGGATGCACGTCCCGGACGAGAAGCTCACCCGGCTCGTCCTGGACTACGTCTCCTCCCGGCTCTCGATGCGCGAGACGCCGCTCGACCACCCCGGGCAGAAGGCCGAGGTCGACGCGATCCTTGACGGGCTCGTGACCCGGGAGGGCATCGAGCCGGAGAAGGTCCTGGAGATCTACGCCGAGCACCTGTCCAAGACCGTGCTGTCGGCCGACTCCCCGCGCTACTGGGCGTTCATCCCGGCGGCACCCACCAAGGCTGCCCTCCTCTTCGACATGGTGGTGTCGGCTGCCTCGCTGCAGGGGATCTCGTGGCTCGAGGCTGCGGGTGCTGTCGCGGCGGAGAACCAGGCGCTGCGCTGGATCTCCGACGCCGCCGGGCTGCCGGAGTCGGCAGGGGGCGCGTTCGTCTCCGGGGGCTCCGCCGGCAACCTCTCGGCTCTCGTCGTGGCGCGCGACACCGCCCGCCACCGGCTCGTCACCCGTGACGGTGCGCAGGCGCGCTACCGCCGCCTGCGCGTCGCGGTGAGCGACCAGGCGCACTCGTCGGTCACGAACACGCTGTCGATCATCGACGTCGACCCGTTCGTCATCACCACCGCCGACCATCGCTTCACCGGCGACGCGCTGCGCGCGGCGCTCGATGCCGACAGCGACCCCGACTCGATCATCGCGGTCGTCGCGACCTCGGGCACGACCAACGCCGGCATCGTCGACGACCTTCTCGGCGTCGGCACCGTCGCGCGCGATCGGGGCATGTGGTTCCACGTCGACGGCGCGTACGGCGGTGCCGGTCTGTTCGCGCCGAGCGTGCGGCACCGCTACGACGGGATCGAGCTGGCCGACTCGCTCGTGGTCGACCCGCACAAGTGGCTCTTCGCGCCGTACGACTGCGCCGCGCTGATCTACCGCGAGCCGCGGCTGGCCAAGGCCGTACACACCCAGGACGCGTCCTACCTCGACGCCATCCATCACGACGACGGCTCGTATGAGTGGAACCCGACCGACTACGCCTACCACCTGACCCGACGCGCCCGTGGGCTGCCGCTGTGGTTCTCCCTCGTCGTCAACGGCACCGACGCCTACACCGAGGCCATCGAGCACTCGATCGCGCTCGCCACGACGGTGGCCCGGGAGATCGACGCCACCGAGCACCTCGAGCTGCTGCGCGAGCCGACCCTCGGCATGGTGCTCTTCCGCCGTACCGGTTGGACCGCGCACGACTACGACGCGTGGGCCCAGCAGCTGCTCTCCGCCCAGGTCGCGTTCATCACGAGCACGTCGTGGGAGGGGGAGACGGTCGGCCGGTTCTCCTTCCTGCACCCCTCGACCACGCTCGAGATGGTGCGCGAGGTCCTCGCCGCGACGGCGTGACGCCGGTGTCAGCGGCCGCGGCGCAGGGCATGATCACGGCCGTGGAGGTCATCGAGGAGTCAGCGCCGGCTCCGGAGCCCAGCCAGGCCGACCGACCGGAGCTCGTGGGCGGGCGCGTGAAGGTCTCGGGGCTGACCCCGGACGGCGTGCGGGTCGAGCTCGTCGACTACGACGCCGACCGGATGGTCGACGACGAGTCGGAGTACGACGCCTGGCCGGACCAGCCCAAGGACCGCCCCCTGCTCCTCGGGCAGCTGCTGGTGGAGCTCACGGACGCCCACGGCAGCACGACCGTGGTGGGGGTGGTGTCGTGGCACCGGGTCGCCTACGGGCCCACGTCCGGCTCCTACGCCTGGAACGTCGGGATCGGCCTGGCGCCCCCGTCCCGAGGGCTCGGTATCGGCACGCTCGCGCAGCGGCTGCTGGTCGAGTGGCTCTTCGACACGACCCCGGTGCACCGCATCGAGGCCTCGACCGACGTCGGCAACCTGGCCGAGCAGAAGGCCCTCGAGCGGGCCGGCTTCAGCCGTGAGGGAGTGCTGCGCTCGGCGCAGGAGCGCGCCGACGGCCGGCACGACCTCTGCTCCTACTCGATCCTGCGATCCGATCTCTGAGTGCTCGCTCGTCGGCTCCGGTCAGAGCCCGAGCACGTCGGACATGCCCGTGCTGAGCTCGGCGAGGCGGTGGGCCGCGATCAGGCGCGCGGCCTCGACGTCGGGCGCGCTCGCCGCCCCGGCACTGACCACCGGGACGACGACCTCGAGGTAGCACTTGAGCTTGGGCTCGGTGCCGCTGGGACGCACGATCACCCGGGTGCGCTCCGCGAGCCGCAGCCGTACGCCGTCGGTCGGGGGGAGCCCGTCGGCACCTGCCTCGAGATCCTCGACGGACTCGACCGCGAGCCCGGCCACGACCGTGGGCGGGTGCGCGCGCAGCCGCGCCATGGCGGCGTGGATGACCGTGATGTCCTCGACCCGTACGGCGAGCTGATCGGTGGCGTGCAGGCCGTGCTCGATCGCGAGGTCGTCGAGCACGTCGTGCACGGTGCGACCTGCCGCCGCGAGGGACGCGACCATCTCGACGACGCGCAGCGCAGCGCTCACGCCGTCCTTGTCGGCCACGCTCCCCGCGTCGACGCAGTAGCCGAGCGCCTCCTCGTAGCCGAAGGCGAGCGAGGGGATGCGACCGATCCACTTGAACCCGGTCAGCGTCTCCTCGTGGGCGAGGCCGTACGACGCGGCCATCGACGCCAGCAGCGACGAGGACACGATCGAGTTGGCGTAGACACCGCGTGCACCGCGCTCGTGCAGCCACCAGCCGAGCAGCCAGCCCACCTCGTCACCGCGCAGCATCCGGTAGGCGGGCCCGCCGTCCGCTCCTCGTGACCGGGTCGGCACGGCGACGGCGCAACGGTCGGCGTCGGGGTCGTTGGCGATGACGACGTCGGCGTCGACCTCGATGCCCTCCTCGAGCGCGAGGTCCATCGCGCCCGGCTCCTCGGGGTTCGGGAACGACACGGTCGGGAACTCCGGGTCGGGCGCGAACTGAGCCGCGACCACGCGCGGCGCCGGGAAACCGGCGGCGCCCAGCGCACGCAGCATCACCTCGCCGCCCACCCCGTGCAGCGGGGTGTAGGCGATCCGCACGTCGCGCGGGGCGTCGTCGGCCACCAGCGCGGCCACGGTGTCGAGGTACGCCGAGAGCACGTCCTCGCCGAGCCACTCCCAGCCGTCCGAGCGCGGGACGTCGAGCACAGCGCCGACTGCGTCAATGCAGGCGCTGATCTCGGCGTCGGCCGGCGGGACGATCTGGGTGCCGTCGCCGAGGTAGACCTTGTAGCCGTTGTCGCGCGGAGGGTTGTGGCTCGCCGTGACCATCACGCCGGCGGCGCAGCCGAGATGGCGGATGGCGTACGCCAGCACCGGTGTCGGCAGCGCCTGCGGGAGCACGAACGCGTGGATGCCCGCACCTTCCATCACCTGAGCCGTGTCGCGCGCGAACTCGTCGGACTTGTGCCGCGCGTCGTACCCGATCACGACGGTGGGTCCCGTGCCGCCCGCTGCGTTGACGTACGCCGCCAGCCCTGCCGCCGCTCGCGTCACGACCGCGCGGTTCATCCGGTTGGGGCCGGGGCCGAGCGCTCCGCGCAGACCGGCCGTGCCGAACTCGAGGCGTCCGTCGAAGGCGTCGCGGAGCTCGGCGGCAGCGCCCTCGTCCCCGGTGCCGGCGGCGTCGAGGAGCCGGTCGAGGCCGGCTCTCGTGTCGGGGTCGGGGTCGTCGGCGAGCCAGGCGCGCGCGCGGTCGAGCAGCGACCTGCCGGTCACAGCGAGGCCACCACCCGGGCCAGGAGACGCCCCATCCGCTCCGCGGCACCCCTGCCTGCCTCGAGCACCTCCTCGTGGTTCAGCGGCTCACCGGTCATGCCGGCGCCGAGGTTGGTGACGAGGGAGAGGCCCAGGATCTCCAGCCCCGCCTCGCGTGCCGCGATCGCCTCGAGGGTGGTCGACATGCCGACCAGGTCGGCACCGAGGATGCGCGCCATCCGGACCTCGGCCGGGGTCTCGTACTGCGGTCCGCGGAACTGGGCGTAGACGCCCTGCGCGAGGCCGGGCTCGATGGCTGTGCAGATCGCACGGAGCCGCGCGGAGTAGAGGTCGGTCAGGTCGATGAAGGTCGCCCCCCTCAGTGGCGAGGCGCCGGTGAGGTTGAGGTGGTCGCTGATGAGCACGGGAGTGCCCGGCGACCACGACGCGTCGAGCCCGCCGCAGCCGTTGGTGAGCACGATGCTCGAGCAGCCTGCGGCGGCTGCGGTCCGGACCCCGTGGACGACCGCCTCGACGCCGCGCCCCTCGTAGTAGTGGGTGCGGCCGAGGAAGACCAGGGCGCGGGTGTCACCGGCGCGCACGCTGCGCAGGCGCCCCGCGTGGCCGGCGACGGCCGGGGGCGCGAAGTGCGGCAGGTCGGTGATCGCGATGTCGGCCACGGTCTCGCCGATGAGGTCGACCGCGGGGACCCAGCCGGACCCGAGGACGAGGGCGACGTCGTGGCGCTCGACACCGGTGAGGCGGGCCAGCTCGGCGGCGGACTCGGCGGCGGCCGCGGACGGGTCGGACAGCAGGAGATCGCTCGAGTCGCTCACGGACCGACGCTATCGAGAACTCCCCGGTACGGGCAGGCGATGCGGCCGACCCACGTCTGAGCGCCGAGGTCCCAGCGCCGACGGTTCAGATGGCGGCCTGATCGCGGTCGGTCCAGCCGGCGAGCACGGCGCGCTGCTCCGCGCTCAGCCGGGTCCAGGGGACGGCCCACTCCGCGGTCTCCTCGTCGTCGCGGACCCGGAGCCGCGCCGCCCGGTCGCGCAGCACCGCGACGGCGGCGAGCCCCCCGAGCAGGGGCAGGGCGGCCAGCCGCAGGGTCGTGGACGCCAGGTCGTGGTCGAGCATGGGGACCTCCCCGCGTGCGCGCGGTCACCCGCGAGCGGGGTGACTCAGGAGGCATCGGCGTACGCCGGGACGGACTTGACCTTGTGCCGGTCCGGGGCCGGACGGTCGCGCGTGGCTCTCAGCCGCTGCTGGCGCACGGGCGCGCGCGCAACGCGGCCACGTAGTCGCCGGGCGCTCCGGCCGCCTCGGCGGCCTCGGCCATCAACCCGAGGTAGCGCGCGCTGGGCAGACCGCCCTCGTACCCGTCGAGCACGTAGAGCCACGCGGTGACCTCGCCGTCGAGGTGGGCCACCCGCACCCGGATCGTCGTGTAGATGCCGAGGTCGCTGCCCTCCCACTCGTCGAGAGCGGCCTGGTCGGCGGTCGTGAGGTCGTAGAGCGCGACGAAGACCTCGCTCGCCACATCCTCGACGACCGTGGCCAGCGCGCCCTCCCAACCGAGGTCCTCGCCACCAAACGTGAGCCGCCAGCCGATCAGCCATCCCGTGCCGCGCGCGGGTGAGTGCGGGGCGCGCAGGAGCATCCGGGCAGGGTCCATGTTGCTGCCGTACGCCGCATACATCGTCACGGCGGTGAGGCTACCGACTCCGGTGGGCAACAATGTGCGCATGACGCGAGTGGTGATCGTCGGTGGCGGGCCCGGGGGCTACGAGTCAGCCCTGGTGGCTGCTCAGCTCGGGGCCGAGGTCACGGTGGTCGACCGCGACGGCCTCGGCGGTTCGTGCGTGCTCACCGACTGCGTGCCGAGCAAGACGCTCATCGCCACCTCGGAGGTCATGACGCTGGCAGCCGACAGCGGGCAGCTCGGGGTGCGGATCGGCGGGGGCGTGCCCGCACCGGGTCTCGTGTCGGTCGATCTCGGTGTCGTCAACGACCGGCTCAAGCGGCTCGCGGCCGCACAGTCGGTCGACATCCAGGCGCGGCTCGAGCGCGAAGGCGTGCGTGTGCTGCGCGGGCTCGGTCGCCTCGACGGCCCGTCGGGGGTGCGCGTGGAGACCTTCGACGGCATCACCGAGTCGCTCGCCGCCGACGCGGTCCTGGTGTCGACGGGCGCCCGGCCGCGCATCGTCGCGGGCGCCGAGCCCGACGGCGAGCGCATCCTGACCTGGGAGCAGGTCTACGACCTGACCGAGCTGCCGGAACGACTGATCGTGGTGGGCTCCGGTGTCACCGGTGCCGAGTTCGCCTCGGCGTACAACGCGCTCGGCTCGGAGGTCGTGCTGGTGTCCTCGCGCGACCGGGTGCTGCCGGGCGAGGACCCCGATGCGGCACAGGTGCTCGAGGACGTCTTCCGCCGACGCGGGATGACCGTGCTCGGGCGCTCGCGCGCAGAGTCGGTACGCCGCGAGGGCGACGGCGTCGTGGTCAGCCTCGCCGACGGCTCCACGGTCGAGGGGTCGCACTGCCTCATGGCCGTCGGCTCGATCCCCAACACCGAGGGGCTCGGCCTGGTCGAGTCGGGCGTGACGCTCACTCCCACGGGCTTCATCGAGGTGGACCGGGTGTCGCGCACCTCGGCCCGCGGCGTCTACGCGGCGGGCGACGTGACCGGGGTGCTCATGCTCGCCTCGGTCGCTGCGATGCAGGGGCGGATCGCGATGTGGCACGCGCTCGGTGACGCCGTGGCTCCGCTCGACGTCCGCAACGTGTCGAGCAACGTCTTCACCGACCCCGAGATCGCCACCGTCGGTGTCACGCAGGGCATGGTCGATGCGGGTGACATCGACGTACGCGTGGTCAAGCTGCCGTTGGCGACCAACGCACGGGCCAAGATGCAGGGCCTGACCGACGGATTCGTCAAGCTCTTCTGCCGCCCCGGGACGGGGATCGTGGTCGGCGGGGTCGTGGTCGCGCCCAAGGCGAGCGAGCTGGTGTTCCCCATCGCTCTCGCGGTCGAGCAACGGCTCACCGTCGACCAGATCGCCGGCTCGTTCACCGTCTACCCGTCGCTCACCGGCTCCATCGCCGAGGCTGCCCGCCAGCTCCACACCCGAGCCTGAGCTGCGGGCCTACCGTCGACGGGCCGCAGCGGAGCTCGCGCTGATCCGCAGCGGCGTCGTGTCGACCGCCTCGAACGCCGCCGCAGGCACGCGGCCGAGCTGGGAGACCAGTGCGGCTGACCAGCGGGAGTCCGAGGTGCCCTGGAAGAACCAGGGGCTGCCGTTGTCGGCGAGGACCAGGCCGTAGGTCTTCATCGCCCGCAGGACAACCTGGGCCTGCGGGGAGTACGACGTGATCGGGTACGACGCCCTGAGCCGGAATCGCGCGCCCATCGGGGGGTAGGCACGGTTGCTCACCGAGCCTGCCTGGTGCCTCGCCGGCCACACGTAGCTGCGGTCCGTGACGTTGGTCGTGAACCGGATCGCGTGGTCGACGCGCCCGGCCGCGACCTCGTCGTAGCGCAGCAGCCCCGGCAGGACAGGGAGCCCCGCGGCGTCGGCGGAGGTCCAGCCGGCGGGACGAAGTGCGTTGGATGTCAGCGACCAGACCGCGCCGCTGCCCGCGTACCACCCGGTGGGCGTCCGGTGGGTGTCCCAGGTCTCGAACAGCGTGCAGGTGGCCGCGTCGACGACGATCGCGTGCCGGTCACCGGCGGAGCTCGCACCGCCCTCGATCCGGGTCGCGGTCGAGAGCGGGTAACGAACTCGGGTGCTCTCCTCCGCGTACTCGAACCGCACCGCGACGCGGGGCGCCGCCCGCACCACGGTCACGGGGATCCCGTAGGGCACCGACTGCGCGCCGTAGGAGGGTCCGAAGTCGGCGTGCAGCCGTCGGCTGGACGCCTGCATGCGCGCCAGCCACTGGGTGGATCGGACGTGGCGCGGGAGGCGTGACACGTCGGCGTGCCAATAGCTGTCGGCGGGGAACACCCGACAGCGGGTTCCCGGGAGATACGCCGACGTCGGCGCGACGCCGGCCGCCGCGAGAGCGGACGGGACAGTGACAGCCGAGGGTGCGGACGCGAAGGCAGGGACGGAGAGCAGCAGCGCCGGCCAGCACGCGAGCGACGCCCCGACGATGGCGCGCACCGAGGTCATGACGGGGGCATCGACGCGTCGGGCACCGTGACCGATGCTCCTCCCGGGTGACCCGCCCCGCCGGTGGGTCGTGGACTAGAAGTCGCCACCGCCGCCGAAGTCGCCCCCGCCACCGAAGTCGCCCCCGCCCCCGCCACCGCCGAAGTCGCCGCCGCCGCTGCCCCAGCCACCGCCGGAGGACGAGTCGCCGCCTGAGGCGCCCCCGCCGTAGCCGGGCCCGGAGAACGCTCCGCCGAGCATCGCCCCCATGAACAGCAGCGACATCGTGTCGGCGCCGCTGGTCGCGTAGTAGCCGCCGGCGTACGGCGCGTAGGCGCGACCACCCGACCAGTAGGGGACCCGGGCACCGCCGACCTCGACCTCGCGGGGCGCGGGGAGCTGGCCCGCGGCGAGGGTGCTCGCGCAGGCCGTGCACACCGGGATCGGCCTCGGTGCACCGCCGTCGGGTGCCCAGGTGACGTCCTCGACGCTCGGGCCGTGGCGGGGGTCGACGAAGCAGGGTCCGCGACGCTCGGGCACCGGGCGACCGTCGATCCGCGCGTCGACGCAGGCGATGGCGTACCGGCCGTCCTCGAGCGAGGTCGTGACGGTGGCCGCATCCTCGGGGCGCCGCATCAGCTCGGCGTTCTTCTTCGCGCTCTCGTAGGCGTCGAGCGCCCGCTGGGCGTCGGCGCGCCCGGAGTCGTCGAGGCGGGGGTCGTCGACGTCGAGGCGTGCGACGACCTCGCCGTAGGACGTGACGTCCTCGTCGACCGTCCGGCGGACCGCGGCGGTGCGCTCGGCGGTGGCCTTCTGGTTGCGGCGGTAGACGTAGTAGCCGCCTCCGCCGACGAGGGCGGCACCACCGAGGAGCACGGCACCGACCGCCGCACCGTTGACCGGCGTGCCGGACTTGCCGGTGATCCGCTCGCCGGCGCTGGCGACGAACGACTCGAGCACGGCGAAGGTCCCCTCGCTCGAGTGCTCGCGGTAGGCCTGGGTCGCGAGGTCGCTCACCCGGCCCTGGGTGTCACCGGCCCGGAAGGCGTTCCCGATGTAGAGCGCGTAGGTGCCGCTGAGCCCGACCTCGTCGCGGAGCGCCTTGAGCGTGGCGTCAGCCGAGTTGTCGACCGCGGCGGAGGTGGGGAGCAGCGCGACGAAGAAGG
>JANMMN010000063.1:0-7287 GCA_031373405.1 Actinomycetes bacterium | reverse complement strand
CGCGGGTGGTGGTGACGAGGTTCTGGCTCGAGAGCACCCTCAAGGCCTCTCGGACGGTGGAGCGCGAGACGCCGTAGCGGGCCGAGAGCTCGGGCTCCACCGGCAGCTGGTCCCCCGGCTGCAGGTCGCCGGCGAGGATCTGCACGCGCAGGGTGTCGGCGAGCTCCTCGTACGCCGGCCGCGCGGTGGAGGCGCTCACGCCGACCTGGCCTGCCGCAGCTCGAGGCCGAGCCCGCCCGGACCGGCGACGACGCAGGACAGCTGGTCGGAACCGTCGATCCCGGGCGCCCGGACCGGCGTGCGCGGGACGCCCCCGCCGGCACGGATCCGGTCGAGTGCGGCGGCGAGGTCGGTCGACTCGAGCACGGGGATCGTCGCGCCGGCGACCAGCGGCACGACCGGGACCTGAGTCCCCGGCTCGTCGTCGAAGGCCAGCAGCTCGAAGCGAGGGGCCGCCGCACCGGGACCGGTGAGCACACTCATCGCGAGGTGCGTGGGCCGGGGCAGCCCCATGAAGGTCGCCACAGCGGGCTCGGTGATGGGGAACCGGCTGCGCAGGTCGAGCCCGACCACGTCGGTCCACCAGGCGGTGGTCGCGTCGAGGTCGTCGACCGACCAGACGGCAGAGTGCAGCTCGGAGTGCAGCCGCGCGGGGTCCGTGTCGAGCAGGCTCGGCAACCGGTGTGCGATCTCGACGAACACCCACGGCACGCCGTCCGGGCCGGTCGCCTGCGCCTGGCGGAGGTGGACGGGCCCGAACTCGTAGTCGGCCAGTGGGCCGACACTCGCACCGGCCGCCTCGCTCACGGCCAGCGACTTCTCGATGTCGGTCGTGTAGAGGTCGAGAGCATGGCCCCCGCGACGGTAGGGGTCGCGCGACGGGTGCGGCAGCGGGGTCGCGACGACGCGCACGGCGCCGGCGGCGGCTCCGGGTGCGGCGAGCACGACCTCCTCGGTCGCGCCCGGCACGGCGTAGAGCGCGTAGGCCTGCTCGGCGGTGAGCTCGCGCCGCGCGACCACCTCGAACCCGAGGGCCGCGATGAAGGTCACGCTCGCCGCGAGGTCGGAGGCGCCGACGACGGCGTGGTCGACCCGGACCGTCACTGCTGCTCCCCTGCGCGCATCTTCTGCCGTCCGGACCCGTGCTGCCGTGGTCTGCACGCGGCGTCACGGGCCGGTGTTCCCGCCTCGAACATCCCGCCTCGACGTTCCCGCCTCGACGTTCCCGCCCCGAACATGAGGCCGGCCGGTCGACGGACGGGACCCGGACCCGCCGCCGACCGGCCTGCTCGGGACGAAGTGAAACAGCGTTCCATTCCTGTGTCAAGCACACCGCTCGACGCAGCAGACCGGGCGACCCGACGGCGCTACCAGCGGATGAGGTCGGAGACGGTCGGGTCGTGCACCGCGACCGGTGGCTCGCCGTACAGCCCGGGGCGCAGCACGTCACGGTGCAGGGCGAGCGCAGCAAGGAGCTGACGCGCCTCCTCGTAGGCGTCGGCAGCCAGGGCCTCGGTGTGGGAGAAGTCGAACAGGGTCGACGTGATCGACGACGGCGTCGGGAGGTAGACGACCGGGACCTGTTGTGCCACTTGCAGATCCGCGACGATCTGCTGGCGCGCGGTGATGGTGAGGGCCTGCACGATGACGTTGACCAGACTGCGGGCCCAACGGCCGTCGATCCCGAAGAGACCGCAGTCGAGCACGACGACCGACTTGGCCCCGCGCTCGACCGCCTGTCGCACCGGCACGTTGGCGACGAGTCCGCCGTCGACGAGTCGACGCCCGTCGCGCTCGACCCACGGGAAGACGCCCGGGATCGCCGAGGAGGCGAGGAGGGCGCTGCGGATGTCGCCCGAGTCGAGATCGACCCGGACCCCGGTGTCGAGGTCCGTGGCCACCGCCACGAAAGGCAGGGCGAGCTCCTCGATCACGAGCACGGGCAGGTTGACCGTGATCAGGTCCGAGAGCGGGCCGGGGTCGAACAGCCACGGCCGGCTCGACCGGGCCGCCAGCGCCTGCGTCACGACGTTGCCGGGGAAGACGTGCTTGCGCTCGATCTGCGGCCAGATCCCGGACAGCATCCCTGCGGCGGTGTCGGGGTTGGCGGCGACCATCACGCCGTTGAGGGCCCCCACGCTCGTACCGACGACGAGGTCGGGTCGCAGGCTGGTCTCGGCGAGCGCGCGCACCATGCCCATCTGCACGGCGCCGTAGGACCCGCCTCCGCCGAACACGTAGGCCACGGGCTTCGGCAACAGGTCGGCGAGTCCCCGGATGTCCTCCACGGCTCCATCTTGCGCCTCACCGGGGCGGGTCCGCAGCAGCGGGCGCGGACTCCGGGCCCTACGCTCGCGATGTGGAGCGACCCGAGCTGTTCACGCTGGAGCACGTGTCGCTCGTGGTCGACGGCCGACGGATCCTCGACCGGGTCGACGAGCACCTGCACGAGGGCGTCGCGACGGCGATCGCCGGGCCGAGCGGCTCCGGCAAGTCGACTCTGCTCCGGCTTCTCAACCGCCTCGCCGAGCCGACCGAGGGACGGGTGCTCTTCCACGGCGTCGACGTCCGGAGCCTCGATGTGCGCGACCTTCGGCGCCGCGCCGTGCTGGTGCCCCAGCGCGCTGTCGCACTGACCGACGACGTCCGCGCCGAGGTGCGGGTCGCCGCGGCGCAGCTCTCCGACGACGACCTCGATGTGCTCCTGCGCCGGGTCGCTCTCGATCCCGTGGAGCTGCGCGGCCGTACGCCGACGAGCCTGTCCGGCGGTGAGCTGCAACGGCTCTGCCTCGCGCGGGCGTTGGCCGTGCGCCCCGAGGTCCTCCTGCTCGACGAGCCCACCTCCGCGCTCGACCCGCGCGCCGCCGACGCGGTCGATGCGGTGATCACCTCTCTCGTCGCCGACGGCCTCTCGGTGGTGCTGGTGAGCCATGACGTCGCACGAGCCGGTGCGGTCGCCGACGACGTGCGCGTGCTGCACGACGGTCGCGTCACCGCGCGCGGACCGGCGTCCGACGTCGATCTCGACCATGAGCTCACCAGCGCACCGCAGGACGGGCACGAGCACACCTCCGACGACCCACGGGCGCACGGTGCTGCGCACGCCCGGCACGCGCACGACAACCTCGCCACCGACGCCCGGGAGAGCCCATGACCACGATCCCCAGCTGGAGCGCAGTCGCGGTCTCCGGGCTGCTCGTCCTGGTCGCCATCGGCATCGCGTCGTGGCAGCGGCTGGGCATCTCGCGCGACCTGGCGATCGCCGCCGTCCGGGCTCTGGTGCAGCTGGTCGCCGTCGGCGCGGTGCTCGCCTGGCTCTTCGCGAACGCCGGCCTGCTCGGTGCCCTGGTGTGGATCATCGTCATGGCACTCATCGCGGCGGGCGAGTCGCGGCGACGCGGGCGCGGCATCCCGAGGGCCTACCTGATCGCCCTGCTGGGCATCACGGCCGGGACGTCGACCACGCTCGGGGTGCTGGTGCTCGGAGGTGTCGTGCCTACCGAGCCACAGGTGATCATCCCGATCGGCGGCATGGTGGTCAGCGGTGCGATGCAGGCCGCGTCGCTCACCCTGGCTTCGCTGCGCCGCTCGGCGGTGGAGAACCGGCCCGCGGTGGAAGCGGCGCTGAGCCTCGGCCTGCCGGCGCGGGTGGCGTTCGCGCAGGAGGCCCGGACAGCCGTGCGCACCGCGCTGATCCCCACGGTCGACCAGACCCGCGTCGTCGGTCTCATCTCGCTCCCGGGCACCATGACCGGCCTCATCATCGCCGGGGTCGACCCGCTCGACGCGATCCGCTACCAGATCATCGTCATGTACATGCTGCTCGCCGCGTGGGCCGTCTCCGCCCTCGTCACAGCACGCACCGCCGAGCGGGTGATGTTCGACGACGCCGAGCGGCTGGTGCTCGTCCCTGTCTGACGGCCACGGCGCTCGCAACCCACGGGTTCGCGAAACCGCGAGGCGGAACCCGCACCGGCGGTGGATCGTCGTACCGTTCACGGGTCGGACCTGCGCCCTGCCCCGGCAGGGGTGAGGATCAGGCACGCATGTCCGTTGACCACGAGGAGAACTGCGTGACGACCGAAGCGGCCGGCTCCCCCACGACCGAGACTCTTGTGGCCTCGACGTCGGACCTCACCGAGCTCGTCCACGCCGCCGCGCGGATCCGGGCGTCGATCGAGACGGTGATCGAGGGCAAGTCCGCGGTGGTGCGCACGGCGCTCACGGTGCTGCTCGCCGAGGGTCACCTGCTCATCGAGGACGTCCCCGGCGTGGGAAAGACCATGCTGGCCAAGACCCTCGCGAAGTCCCTCGACTGCTCGGTGCGCCGCATCCAGTTCACGCCGGACCTGCTGCCCGGTGACGTCACGGGCGTGAGCGTGTTCAACCAGGACACCCGCGACTTCGAGTTCCGCCCCGGCGCCGTCTTCGCCAACATCGTGCTCGGCGACGAGATCAACCGTGCCTCGCCGAAGACCCAGTCGGCCCTGCTCGAGTGCATGGAGGAGCGGCAGGTCACCGTCGACGGCACGACCTACGAGCTCGCCGCACCCTTCATGGTGATCGCGACGCAGAACCCGGTCGAGATGGAGGGCACCTACCCGCTGCCCGAGGCACAGCGCGACCGCTTCATGGCCCGGGTGTCGATGGGCTATCCGGACAGCCGTGCCGAGATGGACATGCTCGCCGAGCACGCCTCCGCCAACCCGCTCGACATCCTCACCTCCGTCGCCGACGCCGCGCTCATCTCCCGGCTCGTCGACGTCGTGCGCACGATCCACGTCGCGCCGGCGATCCGGCAGTACGCCGTCGACATCTCCAACGCGACACGCGAGCACCCCGACGTACGCCTCGGTGCCTCCCCGCGCGCGACGCTGCACCTGGTGCGTGCCTCCAAGGCGTCCGCGGCCCTCGACGACCGCAGCCACGTGCTCCCCGACGACCTGCAGACCCTTGCTCCGGCCGTGCTGGCACACCGGCTGATCCTCACCGCCGACGCGCAGATCGCCGGACGCACCACCGAGACGGTCATCAACGACGTGCTCCGCCGCGTCGCCGTCCCCGCCACCGCCCGGTCCTGATCGACATCGAGCGGAGGGTCCGATGCGTGCGGCACTGCGACAGCTGACCCGGCGGGGACGCGTGTTCCTCGGCCTGGGACTCGGCGGGATCGCCGTGTCGCTGATGCTGAGCCAGCGCGACCTGCTTCGCGTGGGCATCCTGCTGGTGACGTTGCCGCTGCTCTCCGCGCTGCTCGTCTCGCGGACCCGCTACCGCCTCGCCGCCGCACGGGGCCTGCGCCCGACGCGGGTCGTCGTCGATCAGCCCACCACCAGCGTCGTACGGATCGAGAACGTCTCCCGCCTGCCCAGCGGCCTGCTGCTCGTCGAGGACGCCGTGCCCTGGCAGCTGGGGCGCGCGCAGCGCTTCGTGCTCGACCGGCTCGAGGCGGGCGGCCGGCGCGACGTCCGCTACGAGCTGAGTGGCGCCGTGCGCGGTCGCTACACCGTCGGCCCGGTCTCGGTGCAGCTCGTCGACCCGTTCGGGTTGTGCCGGGCGACCCGGCAGTTCTCGACCACCGACAGCCTCACCGTCGTCCCCGCGACCGTCACCCTCCCGGCGATCCCGCTCGGCGGCGACTGGTCGGGGCTCGGCGAGGCGCGGGCGCGCGCCGTCGCGTCGGCCGGCGAGGACGACGTGATCCCCCGCGAGTACCGCACCGGCGACGAGCTGCGGCGGGTGCACTGGAAGTCGACCGCACGCAGCGGTCAGCTGATGGTGCGTCGCGAGGAGCAGCCATGGCGCACCCGCGCCACGGTCTTCCTCGACACCCGCGCGGTCGCGCACCGCGGCCACGGCGCTGCCTCGTCGTTCGAGTGGGCGGTGTCGGCCGCCGCGTCGGTCGCTTGCCACCTCGCCCGTCGCGGGTACGCCGTCCGCATCGTCAACTCCGACGGCGTGTGGCTCCGCCAGGGCCCGATGACCGGTGAGGGGCTGGCCGGTCCCGAGGCCGAGGGACCGATCCTCGAGACGTTCGCCCTCGTGACCACCACCGAGGGCGCGGCCCCCAAGGTGAAGGACGCCGCCGGCAAGGCGCGGGTGCGCGACGGACTGCTCGTCGCGGTCCTCGGGGATCTCGAGCTGGCGCACACCGAGGCGGTCGCGGCGCTGCGGCACGGTCATTCCAGCGCCCTCGCCCTCGTCCTGGACACCTCTCGATGGAGCTCGCGCTCGAGCCGGGTCGAGGACGAGCGCGCGGGTCGGACGGCGAGCCTGCTGACCGCGGCTGGGTGGCGGGTGGGGATCTGCGAGCCCACGTCGGACCTCCCGCACACCTGGCGGACGCTGGCCCGCGCCGGCGTCACGGCCGGGGGGGCTCGATGACCGCGACGTTGGTCCCGCCCACGGTCGCGGTCGACCCGCAGACCCCACCCGCCGCGCCGCTCGCGAGCCGGGTGCGCGGTGCCGGCGTCGCCGGCCCGACGGTTGCCTCGGCCGTGGCAGTGCTCCTGTCGGCCTTGGCGCTGAGCCCGCTGTTCGAGGGCGCGAGCTGGGTCGGCGCGACCGTGCTCGTGGTGCTCGCCGTGTCCGCCGCCGGGGGCATCGCGACCTGGCTGCGCGCGCCGCTCGCCCTCGTTCCCGTGGTCCAGGCCGGGGTGCTGTTCTCGGTGCTCGTCGCGCGGTTCACCGAGGACGCCCCGCTGGGCTTCGTCCCCTCCCTGGCCGCGATGGACGAGCTGCGGACCGTGCTGGCCGACGGGCTCGTCGCCGTCGACCGCTTCGCTCCTCCGGTGCCGGGAAGCGAGGGCATCACCGCCATCGTCGCGCTCGGTGTCGGCTGCGTCGCGCTCACCGTCTTCGTCCTGCAGGTCTCCCTCCGGATCCCGACCGCGGCCGGCATCCCGCTCATCGCGACCTACGTCGTGCCGTCCTCCGTGCTGGCTGACGGCTCGCCGTGGTGGGCGTTCGCGTTCGTGATCGCGGGGTGGCTGATCCTGCTCGTCAACGACGAGCGCATCAACCTCGTGTCCTGGGGCCGCATGCTGCGCCGCAACGACCGGGCTCCCGGGACGTCGCCGTTCGGAGGCTTGTCGTCGGCGGCCTTCCGGCTCGGTGCCGTCGCCGTGCTGACCTCGATCGCTCTCCCGATCCTGATCCCAGGGCTCGCCGATGCCGTGATCGGCCGGGGCCCCGGGGCCCGCACCCGGGTCGGGGAGGCCGCCGGGGCGTCCGCCGCCTCGGTCGGGCTCGGTCCCATCGGCTCGCTCCGCCCCCCCGGGGGCGGCC
>JANMMN010000043.1:0-1697 GCA_031373405.1 Actinomycetes bacterium | reverse complement strand
GGGCGCCCCAAGATCATCGAGATCCCGGTGCCCGAGGGCCTGCCCGAGCACGACGGCCTCACCGTGCGCCAGCGGATCGTGCTCGACATGATCCGCACCGCCATCGAGACCCGTGGCTACCCGCCGTCGATGCGCGAGATCGGCGAGGCGGTCGGTCTCACCTCACCGTCGTCGGTCGCGCACCAGCTCGCCGCACTGGAGAAGAAGGGCTACATCCGTCGCGACCCGCGCCTGCCCCGGGCGATGGAGGTCGTGATGCCCGGCGAGGACATGGACGTCACCGGGATCGGCGACGCGCTGCCGGAGGCGGCGTACGTCCCCGTCATCGGCCGGATCGCCGCCGGCGGCCCGATCCTCGCCGAGCAGTCGATCGAGGAGGTCTTCCCGCTGCCGAAGTCGCTCGTGGGCGACGGTGAGCTGTTCCTGCTCAAGGTGGTCGGCGAGTCGATGATCGAGGCGGCGATCTGCGACGGCGACTGGGTCGTGGTGCGCTCGCAGCCCGACGCGTCCAACGGCGACATCGTGGCGGCGATGCTCGACGACGAGGCAACCGTGAAGACCTTCCAGCGCAAGAACGGCCACGTGAAGCTGCTCCCCGCCAACAAGGACTTCTCCCCCATCGACGGCGATCACGCCCGCATCGTCGGCAAGGTCGTCGCGGTGCTGCGCCGCTTGTAGCCCGCTGCTCCGCTTGCTGCTGGACGATCTCCCGCCAGGGAGGTCGTCCAGCACTGTCTCCGGCGTACGCCGCAGCGCTCCGCGGCCGCAGGTACCGCCGACGGCTTGCAGTCCTGTCCACAACCCCGCCGTCACCGAGCCGCTCAGTCCGGCGAGACTGTCTACGTTCCCAGCATGGATCTCACCCCTCACCAGCAGGCGGTCCTCGACTACCTCGTCGTACCCGCAGCCGCCGTACGCGACGGCTTGGTCGAACGATCTCGTCAGCACCTCCACGGCACGGGCGACGGCCTGTCACGCACCAGCCTGCTGCTCGACGACGTCGCCGCCGAGCCGTTCGCGATGTCGCCGCTGATCACTGGACCGCTCTCTGCAGCCACGCTCACCCTCAACACCGTCCTCACGGCGCTCGAGGTGAGGGACGAACGCTTCCCTGCGATCTTCCGCGACTACGGCATCTACCCGTTGATCCGCGCCGGGATGCTGCACGCGGCGCGAGCCATCTACCTGCTCAAGCCCGAGGCGCGCCCCGACCGCATCAACCGGCTCGTCACCCTCGCCCGCGAGGACGCCGTGCTGATCGCCCGGGCTCAGGAGGTGATGGGTGCCTGCACGTGCGAGACGGACCTCATCACCCACGCCGCCGACCTGCTGGCCGAGGAACGGTCGATGCCGATCTCGTGGATCGCCACCGACACCGCGGTGCTCGCCGAGGCCAGTGACGGCAGCTCGTTCGGCACCGCGCTCGTGGGGCTCAGCGACGCTCTCGAATGCGCCTCGAGAGGTCTCGGCGAGGGGCTCCACACCTTCCACGAGGCGCCGCTGACCCTGCAGACGCCGTGGGGTGAGAAGAATCTGACGATCGAGCTCGAGGACATGCCGTTCGTGGCCCTGGCCGCGCTCGCAGACCTGGTCTCGATCGGATGGCACCTCGCCGATCGCGACGAGAAGTGCGACTCCTGCACCATCACATGAGCCCGCCCAGCGCGACACGCCGCACCAACACCGGCGTGTCGCGC
>JANMMN010000038.1:0-21779 GCA_031373405.1 Actinomycetes bacterium | reverse complement strand
GTCGACAGGCTGTTCTGCCGTCTTGAGCGAGCCGACGCCGCCACCGCCCCGCGCACGAAGCGGACGTCACTCTAATGGCAGAGCGACACGCTGGGTCTCCGGTTCGTCGGGCGGCCTACGTGCGGCCGGCGACGATCACTGTCATGGTGCCGAACACCGCGTCAACGTAGCCATGCACTCCATCGGTCGTCGCGGTGGTCGATGAGTATGAGCACACGACCCTCCTCGACATCCGCTGCGCTGCCGTGCGGCTGCTCGGCGACAGCGTGCCCACCTGGGTGAGCACGCCGTCCGTCGTCTGGGTCACGGTTGCCTCGTCGTACGACATGGGGATGAGGACCGTGCCGTCGGTGGCCTTGATCGGGGCGTAGTCGCCGAGCGGTTCGGCTCTCACGACCGTGTAGTGCCCGCCCTCGGCACAGAGGATGTCAACGACGAGGCCGTCGGGTGTGGCTGCGACCGAGCTGGCAGCGAGCCCCATGCTCGACGCGCCGAGCATCAGCGCCGCGACCGCCGCGGAGAGTCCCCGGGTCCTGGTCATAGAGCGTCGGGACTGGGTTGCCCCGAGTTGCGTAGCCATGGAGGCAGCCTACGAGCCCACGCAGCGAACTCCTGGTACCACGCGCCCAGTCATCGTCCTCGATGCGTGCAGCGCCCAGGGCGCCGGGCGAGTCCGGTTGGACAGTTGCTCGGCGCCGCACCACGGCGGGTGCGATGCTCGTCGCGACCGACGGGAGCCCAGCGTGACAGTGACCGTACGACGCATGATCGAGGCGGATCGTGACCCGGCGTTCCGGATCTACCTGGACTCCTACGGTGGTGGCCCCGACGTGCTCCCGCAGCTGGCCGCGCTGCCGCTGACCGACCGCTGGGTCGGCGAGGACGACGGTCGCGTCGTCGGGATGCTGCGCGAGCTCCAGGTCGGTCAGAGCTTCGGCGGTCGATTCGTCCCGTCGTCATGGGTGGCGGCGGTGGGCGTCGACCTGACCGATCGGAGCCGCGGGGTGAGCCGCGAGCTCATGACCGGGTGGCTGCGCGACCGGCACGACACCGGCGTAGCGCTGTCGACTCTCTACATGACGACGATGGCGGCCTACCGGCCGGTCGGGTACGAGCTCGCCGGCGCGCGGGTGAGCTACCAGGTGCCGCTCGAGCACCTGCCGCGTGCGCAGCCGAGTCCCGTCGAGGCGTGGGACGAGGGCGACATGGCCGAGGTGAGCGACTGCTACCGCCGGATCTCGCTGGGCCGCAACGGGATGATGGACCGCCCCGGGTGGTGGTGGGAGCCGAGGCTCTTCGGCGACGTGCCGGCTGACGCCTTCCTGTATCGCTTCCGGGTTCGCGAGGAGGGGCGCACCACGGGTTACGTCGTCTACACCCTCAAGCTCGACGAGCGACCCGCCTTCCCCATCCACTGGGCGCCCGAGCCGCAAGGCTTCGCCCTGGTCGCTCGCGAGCTGGTGTGGGAGACGGAGTCCGCGGCTCGCTCGCTGCTCGGGTTCCTCGCGGCGCAGCGCACGGTCGGCACCGATCTCTACTGGAACGGCCCGGCCAACGACCCGCTCATCGCGTTGTTCCCCGAGCACCACCCGACCGTGCAGGGCAGCTTCACGTGGATGATGCGGCTCGTGCACGTCGCCGAGGCGCTGCGGCTGCGCGGGTATCCCGCGGCGGTCGACGCCGAGGTGAGCCTGCACGTGGTCGACCCGGTGGTGCCGGGCAACGACGGCGCCATCACCCTGCGCGTGCGTGGCGGTCAGGCCGAGGTTGGCCCCGTGCCGCAGGCGACCGCACAGGTGACGGTCAACGGGCTGGCGTCGCTGTACTCGGGGTGGATGTCGCCGTACGACGCCGTCCGCACCGGAATGCTCACCGGCGCGACCGAGCAGGAGCTCATGACGCTGGCCCAGCTGTTCCACGGCACGAGCCCCTACCTCAACGAGATGTTCTGAACGGACGGTGCTCTCAACGGGCCGGGCGTCAGGCTCAGGAGTGCAGGAGCTGCGAGAACCGTTGTTCGGACACGCCCATCACGTGCGCCGCGTCGGATCCGGTGAGGCCCGCGCTCTTGAGCTTCCTCGCCACAGCGCGTGAGGCCCGGGCAACCTCGCGTTGTTCTCGTGCGATGCGATCGAGCTGGGCGCGGACAGTGCGGACTTCGTTCTCGAGCCCCGCGACATGGATCTCGACCTGGATCACGGCGCCCGCGGCGTGCTTGGCCCCCACCTCGAGTCGCAGGTAGTCGCGGATCATCTCCTCGGCGTCACGGAGGGTGCGGGACTGAGTCACCCCCACCCCGGCGATGTCGAGCTCCCAGCCCTTCACCCACCTGGTCGCGGTGACGATGTACTCGGTGCTCACTGCAACCACCCCTTCATCTGGCAGGGCATCCGCTTGGTCGTGTCCCGGATGACCCCTGGAGAGATCTCCCCGTGGCGCGGGATGTTCGCCGTGTGACCCTCGCCGCAGCAGCACGTCCACTTCGTGTGCTTGCCGCCGTCGGAGACTACGTAGCAGCCCGCATTGCTCAGGGCTGCCTCGACGTCCCGTCGCTTCATGGCCTTCACCATGACCGTATATCTATCCCCCCTGGACGACAATCATTAAGCCCCACTAGAGGAACGGGACGAGTTCCGCCTGCGGTCGCATGACCGGGCTCGTGGTCGCCGGCGGTGTCCATGCCGGAGGACGGTACGGCGGGGGTCTGACGGTTGGCGTGGTCGACTACGGACCTGCGCGGAACCAGCCAGGAAGGCGGGTGGGCCGCCTGGGGATCGAACCCAGAACCCGCGGATTAAAAGTCCGCTGCTCTGCCGATTGAGCTAACGGCCCGACCGAGTGGGCGCCGAGAACCTCCGGGGGAGGTCGCCTCGCCTCTCGCGGGTCGAGTGTAGAGGTCGGGGGATGCGGGCTTCAGGGCCGCGAGCGGTCCGCTCGTGGTCCGCTTCCCTCGACGGAATCAGAGGGTGATGACGAGCTTGCCGACGGCGCGACCGTTGTGCAGGTCGCTGACGGCGTCGGCGCCGGCGGCGAGCGGGTAGGTGCGTCCGACGTACGGCACGACCGCCCCTGACTCCACGAGAGCGACGAGCTCTTCGAGCTCAGCGAGCCGCTCGTGCGCGGTCACCCCGCAGAGGGTCTGGCTGACGAACATCGACGTGAGGGGAGCGAGCAGCAACCGCCCGAAGCCCCCGCCGATCTTGCCGCCGCCCTCACCGCCGACGATGACGAGCGTGCCGCGCGGGGTCATGGCGCGACGCAGCAGGCGCAGCGGTCGACGACCGGCGGTGTCGATGATGACGTCGTAGATCGGGCCTCGGGCGTCGACCTCCTCGAGCGTCCGGTCGATCACCTCGTCGGCGCCGAGCGAGGTCACCGCCGCGAGCCGATCCGGCGCTACCAGGCCGGTGACGTGCGCGCCCGCCGCCCGAGCGATCTGGACGACGAAGGAGCCGACCCCGCCGCCGGCTCCGGTGACGAGCACGCGCTGCCCAGGCTGCACGCCGGCCTTGCGCACCGCCTCCACCGCCGTGATCCCGGAGACGGGCAGCGCCGCGGCCTGCTCGAAGGACAGCCCCGCCGGCTTGGGCACGAGCTTGCTCTCGAGGGCGACGGCAAACTCCGCGAACGCGGCACGGCCGATGCCCAGCACCTCGTCACCGACGGCGAACCGGGTCACCCCGGCGCCGACCGCCTCCACGACCCCGCCGAGGTCGAGACCGGGTGTCGGGTTCGTCGGTGCGCGCAGCCCGAAACCCATGCCGCGGACGAGGTACGGCATCCCCGCGACGACATGCCAGACGCCGGCGTCGACCCCCGCGGCACGCACCCGGACGAGGACCTCGCCCTCTCCGGCGGTCGGCATCGGGACATCGCTGAGGACGAGCACGTCGGGGGACCCGTAGCGATCCTGGGTGAGGGCCTTCATGACTGATCTCCGTCGGGGTAGTCGAAGACGTCGTCCAGCGGTACGCCGAACGCACGGGCGATCTGGAACGCCATCTCCAGGGACGGCGAGTAGCGGCCCTGCTCGATGGCGATGACCGTCTGGCGGGTCACGCCGAGCCGGTCGGCCAGCTCGGCCTGGGTCATCTCACCGTGGGCGAAGCGCAGCGCGCGGATCCGGTTGGTGACCTGCGTGGGCTTCACCATTGCGGGATCCCACGGCGGTAGGCGACGACCTTGGCGACGCCTTCGAAGATCCCCGACAGGGCGAAGCAGAGGAAGATCACGTGGGCGATCCAGAACCAGTCCCACTCCGCCATCGCCATGGCGAGCGCGGCGACGGCGCCGACCACAACCCAAGCCTGACCCATCCGGGTGCCGAAGGCACCGATCTCGCGGTCGCGCTGGTCGCGACGGAAGGTCCGCTCGCCGCTCGCGATCGAGAGCACGATGCTCAGCAGGATCGTCACCACGATCGAGATCGCGATGACCCAGAGCATCGTCGACTGGTAGGCCACGTCGACGAGTGGTCCGCCGTAGGCCTTGCCGAGCACGATGACGACGTACGCGAGGGGTCCCACCACCCCGACCAGCAGCTGGGCCCAGGTCGTCCGCTCCTCGTAGGTCATCCGCTTCTCGCTCTCCATGTCAGGAATGTTTGACATGGCCAAGGTAAAGCAAGACAGACACCATGTCAAAGGTTCTTAACATGACGGCGTTCCGCTCGGCGAGTGCGGGGACGGGGCCTCAGACGGCGGGGATCTCGGTCGGGACCAGGTGCGTCTGGAGCCCGGAGAGCAGGATGTCGAGCCCGCGCTCGAGCTCGGAGACACCGTCGTACGCCGCGAGCGCCGGCGCGAGGCTGCGCAGCCGGGGAAACTCCTTGATCGAGAGCCGGTGCAGGCCGAGGCGGAGCAGGTCGTCGGTCTCCTCGGGGTTGTCGACGATCTCCTGCAGCTCGTTGAGCACGTGCCCGAACAGGAACCCGAAGAACATGCGGTAGATGTGCAGGGCATCGACGACGCTGAAGCCGCTGCGCACCAGCAGCTCCAGCGTCGCCTCCAACGGTCGCAGCGTGCCGTGCGGCCGCAGCGCGAGCGGAGTCGCCAGCGGTCGCGTGACGAGCAGCGGGACGACGTGCGGATGGGCCACGGCGATCGCGCGGAACCGGTGTGCCACCAGGCGGAGCTGCGCGTGCCAGTCCCGGTCGGTGGAGTCGACAGCCAGGTCGAGGAGCACGAGCTCGACCACTCCGTCGAGCAGCGCTGTCTTGGTCTCGGCGAAGCGATAGACCGCCATCGGATCACGATCGAGCGCCCGCCCCAGCCGGCGCATCGACAGGGCCTCGACGCCGTCGGCGTCGATGATCGCGAGCGCCGTCCGGAGGACCTGGTTGCGTGTGATCGGGGCAGTGGCAGGTGCGTGCGCCGGGACTGTCTCGTCCACGAAGGGCTCCCGTTGTCGAAGGCGTAGGCCGCGAGCGAGGACCAGGAGTCCTGGTGCGGATGTAGGACTACACCCTATTCCTAGCAGTGTAGGGCTACACCATATTGACATCCCGGCAACCGGTCGGCTACGTTGATCTACGCCGTAGAACTACACCGCCTACCAGCGGCTCGGCACCTCGACGGACACACGATCCGGAGGGCCACGCCACGTGGCCCTGTCCCGTCGCCAGCGCAAGGAGCTCGAATGATCATTCTCGGAATCGTCCTGTTCGTGATCGGACTCGTCGCCAAGATCGCCGTTCTCCAGACGGTCGGCGTCATCCTCGTCGTGGTCGGCGCCATCCTCATGGTGCTGGGATCGACCGGCCGCGCCGTGGGGGGCCGCAACCACTACTGGTGACCCCGGCCCGCACCGACCTCACCCCTCACCCCTCACCCCTCTCCCTGACGCGGCAACCCGCGTCTCGTCCCGAAAGGATCCTCATGGGTATCGGCTTCAGCATCCTTCTGCTCGCAGTGGGAGCGATCCTCACCTTCGCCGTCGACGCCACGCTCGCCGGGCTCGACATCCGCGTCGTCGGCATCATCCTCATGGCCGCTGGCGCGCTCGGCGTCATCCTCACCATGGTCGTGTTCACTCCCCGCCGTAACCGCAGCGTCACCTCGACGCACAGCGTCGAAGGGGCCGGCACGCCGGTCGATCCGACCGTCGGGGCCACGCGTGTCGTCGACCGGGAAGTCCGCACCGACGGCGCCTGAAACCCTCTCCCCAGCCCCCCGTGGGACAACCGAAGGAACAGCAGATGAACGCACAGTCAGATCAGATCAAGGGCCACGCCAAGTCGGTCGCCGGCATCGTGACCGGAGACGACGAGCTCAAGGCGAGGGGCGACACCGAGACCAAGACGGCAGAGACCGTCGGCCGTATCGACGCCGCGAAAGACAAGGCGGGTGACGTGCTCGACGCCGCCAAGGACAAGCTCGACGACATCGCTGAAGCAGCAAAGAAGTCAGTGCACCGCGAGTAGGCACCGGCACTCTCGGACCGCGGCCCCTTCCCCTGGGCCGCGGTCCGAGCGCTGTGCGGCCCCATCCGCAGCACGACGATCCGGCGCCCCCGACCACGCCCGCTCGGAGCGGCCCTCGACCCGGCGCGCGCGCGTGCCGCGGCAGGAGTGACGGCCGTCTCCCGGGGTGACAGCATGCCCGGATGGAGCACCCGCGATGACCCGGTTCCCGCCGTGGACGTCGATCGCGCCCGTGCTCGCTCTGGGCGTGCTGGCCCTCGGGTGGGGGCGTGACCTCCCCGCCTGGGCGGCGTTGCTCTCGGTCGTCGTGCTCGCCGCCGCCGTGATCGCCGCCGTCCATCACGCCGAGGTCGTCGCTCACCGGGTCGGCGAGCCGCTGGGGTCGCTGGTGCTCGCGGTGGCCGTCACCGTGATCGAGGTCGGGCTGATCCTCGCCGTGATGGCTGGCGGCGGACCCGGCTCGGACACGCTCGCGCGCGACACGGTCTTCGCCGCGTTGATGATCACCCTCAACGGCATCGTGGGCATCTCGATCGTCGTGGCGACCCTGCGCAACCGCAGCGTCTCGTTCAACGCCGAAGGCGCAGGCAGCGCGCTCGCGGCCGTCACCACCCTCGCCGTGCTGAGCCTGGTGCTGCCGACGGTCACGATCAGCGCTCCCGGCCCGACGTTCACCCCCGCGCAGCTCGCCTTCTCGGCGGTGACGGCGCTGGCGCTGTGGATCCTCTTCGTCGTCGTTCAGACCGTGCGCAACAAGGAGCTCTTCGTCGACGGACCAGTCGAGGGCAGGGATGTCGCGACGGAGCGGGACAACCACGACGAGCTGCCGACGCTGCGGGAGACGCGGGTCAGCTTCGCGCTCCTCGTGGTGGCGCTGCTCGCCGTCGTCGGCCTCGCCAAGGTGCTCTCGCCGACCGTTGAACGCACCGTGATCGAGGCCGACCTGCCGCTCTCGTTCGTCGGTGTCGTGATCGCGTTGCTCGTGCTGCTGCCGGAGGCGGTCTCGGCCGTGCGGTCGGCCCGGCGCGACCAGATCCAGAAGTCGCTCAATCTGGCCTACGGCTCGGCGATGGCCAGCATCGGCCTCACCATCCCATGCATCGCGATCGCCTCCATCTGGCTCGACAGCTCAGTGGCGCTCGGACTCTCCGCCGCCGAGATCGTGCTGCTCGGTCTCTCGGTCGCCGTCGGCATCCTCACCGTCACTCCCGGGCGCGCCACCCTGTTGCAGGGCGGGGTCCATCTCGCGATCTTCTTCGGCTTCCTCGTGATCTCGGTCAGCCCCTGACTTCCGGTGTCACACCCGGGGGCGGGCACCTATCGTCGACTCATGGCTGACACTCCCCTGAGCCCGGACGAGCGCCGTGACGGCGGCCACTATGTCGTCACCGACGCTGACCGCGAGGCCTGCCGCCGCGACGGATATGTGCATCTGCCCGGAGTCATGTCGGCCGCGGAGATGGACGGGATCGAGGCCGTCTACGACCGCTTCCTGCGCCGTGAGATCGACGTCGCGGGCAAGGACTTCAACGACATGACCACCGGCGAGCACGGCTCCGACCCGTCGGGCTACGCCATCGTCAACGTGATGCTGCCGCGCAAGTACCACCCCGCGTGGCAGGGCAACGTCTACGAGCAGCGGGCTGCGAGCATCGCCGAGCAGCTGTGCGGGGAGGGCATGGTCATCGACTTCGACCAGCTGCTCGCCAAGGCGCCCGGTCGCGACGATGCCGTGTTCGGCTGGCACCAGGACCAGGCGTACTGGATCGACACCGACGACCGGCGTACGGCGACCTGCTGGCTCGCGGTCGACGAGTCGACCCTCGAGAACGGATGCCTCCAGTTCCTCCCCGGCAGCAACCACGAGCCGGTGCGCCCGCACCGCCCGCTGCACGGTGACCGGTCGGAGAGCCACACCCTGGTCACCGACCTGCGTCCGGACGACGTGATGCGACCCGTGCCGATCAAGCGCGGTGACATCACGGTGCACGGCGAGGGGATCCTGCACGGCTCGGGTGGCAACACCTCGACCGGCTCGTGGCGCCGCGCCTACATCGTCGCGTTGCGCAGCAACGTCACGGTCGAGGAGGAGCGGCGTCGCGGCTTCACGCACTCGCACAACGACGAGGTCGAGGTGCTCGACGAGGTGGCCGGCGTGCTCGCCGCCCAAGCCGAAGGCCCCTAGCCTTTGTGCTGGTGGCCCGGTGCGCTCAGGGCACGTCGACGCGCATCAGGTAGGACGCGTTGGCGTACGGGTCAGGAACCTCCGTGGCGCGGGTGAAGCCGCACGAGAGGTAGAAGCCCTCGCGTGTCGCGAGGCACTCGAGCAGCACCGTGCCGCTGCCGAGCCGCGTGAGCTCCTCGACCGCGCACAGCACGAGCGCCTTGCCGATCCCGCGCCCGTGCAGCTGCGGCTCGACCGCGACGCGGCTGATCCACGCGTGGTCCGCGTATCCCTCGTGGCTGCGCAGCACCTCGCACTCGAAGACCCAGTCCCTGGCCAGGATCGGGTCGCTCGGCGGCGTCGACGGGTCGACCACGGCGCACACGTGACACATCCCGTACGGCGAGGCCCTGATCAGCCCCACGATGGTCGGCCCGAGGAACGCGCCGATGTGCAGACCGACCGGGTCCCACGCCTCTGCGGCGTAGAAGTGGTGCACGTCGTGGAAGCGCGTGAGAACGTCGTCGCCGAACATGCCGACGATGAAGTCCTCGTCGAGGAACGCCCGGGCGGCGACCCGGGTGGCCGACGGCCACTCGGCCGGCGTGAGCTCGCGATAGGTCAGGTCGATGGGGTCGACTCCGGGTCAGCTCGGGTCGCGCAGCATGCGGCGCAGGATCTTGCCGGACGCCGACTTGGGGATGGCGTCGGTGAACTCGATCTTGCGCAGCTGCTTGTAGTGCGCGACATGGCTCGCGACGAAGTCGCTGATCTCCTGCTCGGTCGCCTCGGCACCCGGCCGCAGCACGACGAAGCCCACGGGGATCTCGCCGGCCGCCTCGTCGGGTCGGCCGATCACCGCGGCGTCGGCGACGGCCGGGTGCGTGAGCAGCAGGGCCTCGAGCTCGGCCGGCGCGACCTGGAAGCCGTTGTACTTGATGAGCTCCTTGAGCCGGTCGACGATCCAGAGGTGTCCGTCGGCGTCGATGTGGCCTATGTCGCCCGTGTGCAGCCAGCCCTCACGGTCGATCGTGCTCTCGGTCGCCGCCTTGTTGTTGAGGTAGCCGAGCATCACCTGCGGGCCCTGGATCCAGACCTCGCCGTCGACGTCGACCTCGAGGTCGGTGCCGGTCGCCGCGTCGACGATGCGGGTCAGCGTGTTGGGCGCGGTCACGCCGCACGAGCCCGGCTTGACGTTGCCAGGAGGGGTGAGGTGCGAGACGGGTGACAGCTCGGTCATCCCATAGCCCTGCACGACATCGCACCCCAGGCGCGCACCGCACTCGTTCGCGAGCTCGGCCGAGAGCGGCGCAGCGCCGGAGAAGACCTGCTCGAGCTTGGAGAGGTCGAAGCCGTCGACCATCGGGTGCTTGGCGAGTGCCACGACGATGGGCGGAGCCACGAACGAGCGGGTGATGCCGTGATCCTGGTGCAGCTGAAGGAACTGCTCGAGGTCGAAGCGCGGCATCGTGATGATCGTGACGCCCGCGCGCAGGCCGGTGTTCATCAGCACCTGCATGCCGTAGATGTGGAAGAACGGCAGCACCGCGATGAAGCTCTCGTCCTCGCGGATGTCGGCGGCATCGAGCACCTGGGCGATGTTGGCGACGAGGTTGCCGTGGGTGAGCATCACACCCTTGTTGAGCCCGGTCGTGCCCGAGGAGTACGGCAGCACGACGAGGTCGGAGCCCGAGACCGGCACCTGCTCGGCGAGCGGCGCGCCGAACAATGCCGTGACCGGAGTGGCGCCCTCGGCCTCACCCAGCACGAAGATCTCGGTGACGGACGTTCCCTCGATCGCCTCGCGCGCGACCTCGAGAAACATCGGGATCGTCACCAGCAGCGTCGCGCCCGAGTCGACGAGCTGGTGGTGCACCTCGTGGTGGGTGTACGTCGGGTTGATCGTGGTGACCACTCCGCCGGCCATCGCGACGCCGTGGAAGATGATGGCGTACTCGGGAATGTTGGGGGACAGGACCGCGAGGACCTCGCCCTTGGCGAAGCCGCGCGCGGCGAGACCGCCGGCGAGCGACCTGATGGCTCCCGCGAGGCCGGCGTAGGTCAGGGTCCGGCCGCTCGGGCCGTCGATGAGCGCCGGCTTGTCACCGAGGCGCTCGGCGTTCGCGAGCACGTAGGACGTGAGCGGCTCGTCGGGGATGACGACGTCGGGCAGCGGGCTGGCGTACACCATGGGACGACTCCTCGTACGGGGCGGCGGGACCTTGCAGGCAGTGTGCCGCCCCGCGGCGCCGCGCACATCCCGATGTGGCCAATCGGGACTGGGCGGTCAGGCGTAGCAGTTGCAGCGGGCGACGGGAGCGCACTCGCCGCACTCGGGCGCCCAGCGCCACCAGACCCGAGTGAGCACGACGAGCGCCCCGAGGATGGCGAGGACGGCGTACGTCACGCTCGCCGGCACGTCGGCCAGGACGCCGTACCCGCCGGCGAGGACACCGTCGAGGCCGAGCAGCAGCCACGTCCCCGAGGCGATGCCCGAGATGTCGGGGCTGCGCCACGCGGTGATGGCCGCGGGCGCGACGTACCAGAGGATCGAGCCGCCGAGGATCGCCGGGAACGCGGCGGGTGCCCACGGGGCCGCCACCGCCGCCGCGGTGAGGAGCGACGCCCACGCGACGGGGATCCACATACCGGCGCGGTCTTCTCCGTGGCGCAGCACGACGACGAAGGTGGCGAGGAGGGCGGGGAGCCCGGCGAGCGACATCGCGAAGACCCACACATCGCGCAGCTGGAGCCCGTAGAGCAGCCACGCGGTCGTCGAGATCAGGGTGTTGGTGATGCTCGGCAGGGACACGCCCGCGACCGATCCGGTACGCCGGATCCGCAGCCATTGCGGCATCCCGAAGGCGAGGGCAAGCGCTGTTGCGAGCGCGCCGACGACCACGACGAGCAGGTCGGACGACATCGGAGAACCTCGTGACTCGAGTCGGGACGGGGTGGACGGCCACCCGTCCGGCATCGATCCGTTACTGACTCGTGAGTCAGTAACGGATCCATCGTAGGTCATCCTCAGCGGTGCCCCGGACCAGATGTCGGGTGACGTCCGCCACCCGAGCCCCGGTTCGGTGATCCAGCCGCCTGGTCCTCTCATGTCCGGACGAGTCGCAGGCGCATCGGGCCGGTTCGTGGCAGCGTGGTCCCTGACCACCACGCCCGGTGGTGACGTCGCCAGGAGGATCCGTGAGCACGACCGACGAGGCCATCGCCTTCGAGCACGAGCACTGCGCCCACAACTACCACCCGCTGCCGGTGGTGATCGCGACAGGTGAGGGCGCGTGGGTCACCGACATCGAAGGTCGGCGCTACCTCGACATGCTCTCGGCGTACTCCGCGATCAACTTCGGGCACGGGCACCCCGCCCTGGTCGCGGCCGCGCAGGAGCAGCTCGGACGGATCACGCTCACCAGTCGCGCCTTCCACAACGACCAGCTCGGACGCTTCTGCGCCGACCTCGCCCGTCTCGCGCGCCACGACGCCGTGCTGCCGATGAACAGCGGTGCCGAGGGCGTGGAGACCGCGCTCAAGGTCGCGCGCAAGTGGGGCTACCAGGTCAAGGGCGTGCCGGCCGATACAGCCGAGATCATCGTCTGCGACGGCAACTTCCACGGCCGTACGACGACGATCATCTCCTTCTCCGACGACGACACGGCACGCGCGGACTACGGCCCCTACACGCCCGGCTTCGTCAGCGTCCCTTACGGCGACATCGATGCCCTCGCCGCAGCCATCAACGACCGCACGGTCGGGTTCCTCGTCGAGCCGATCCAGGGTGAGGCCGGTGTCGTGCTCCCGCCGACCGGGTTCCTCCAGGCCGCTCGCGAGCTGTGCACCGAGCGCAACGTGCTCTTCATCGCCGACGAGATCCAGGCAGGGCTCGGCCGCGCCGGAGCGACGTTCTCCTGCGACCTCGTCGGCGTGCAGCCCGACATCCGCATCCTCGGCAAGGCGCTCGGCGGCGGCATCCTGCCGGTGTCGGCGATCACCGCCGACTGGGACGTGCTCGGCGTCATCCACCCCGGCGAGCACGGCAGCACCTTCGGTGGCAACCCCCTCGCCGCCGCCGTCGGCATCGCGGTGGTCGAGCTGCTCTCGACCGGGGAGATCCAGGAGCGCTCGCAGCGGCTCGGCGAGCACGTGCTCGCGACCCTGCGCGATGCCCGGATGCCCGGGGTGAAGGAGATCCGAGGCAGCGGCCTGTGGTGGGCGATCGAGCTCGACGGCACCGGGCGCACCGGTCGCGAGGTCAGCCTCGAGCTCCTCGCGCGCGGCATCCTCGCCAAGGACACCCACACCTGGACGATCCGGTTCGCACCGCCGCTCGTCATCGAGGAGTCCGACCTCGTCAGTGCGCTCCAGACCATCATCACGGTGGTCAGCGCCGACAACGACCACAGCGTGGTCGACGTCCCCTGACTCCCCAGGTCGCCCGACTCGCCGCAGCACAGCGGCAATGCACCGTCGTCAACGGGACCGGGACAACGAGCGACCCCCGAGCTTGGCTGCTCCTTCGGGGCTGGTGCCTCGAAGGGGCTAGGCCGGTGGACTGCCGGCGGCTCGGGGGTCGGGTGGCTGCCGTGGAGTGCCGTGCCGGGAAGGCGCGACCTCGAGGTCAGCGGGCTGTCCTGGCTAGCGGGCAGCCACCTCACGCATCCGATGCTCACTCATGAATCGGACCACCTCCCATCCCGTGTACCGACGACGGTACGACGAGATCACGCGACGCGCCAGGGGATTTACGGGAGCCAGGAGACCTTGCCGGCGAGGGCGGCGTACCCGACGAACGCGACGGCGTCGATGAGGAAGTGCGCCACGATGAACGGCATCACTCGGCCCCAGCGACGGAACAGCCACCCGAACACCGCACCCATCGCGAGGTTGCCGATGAAGCCGCCGAAGCCCTGATAGAGGTGGTAGGCCCCGCGCAGCAGTGCGCTGCTGCCGATCTGCGCCCACGGTTTCCACCCGAGCTGGTCGAGCCGGTGGATCAGGTACGCCAGGACGATGACCTCTTCGAGGATCGCGTTGTACGCCGCGGAAGCCAGCAGCAGCAACCACGTCCACCACTGCTGGTCGGTGGTCACCGCAGCGATCCGCACGTTCATCCCGAGCCGGTAGGCGAGGAGGTAGAACACGAGCCCGACTCCGCCGAGCACGGCAGCGAGCACAGCCCCGCGCACGAGGTCACGCTTCCAGTCGCGCAGGTCGAGCCCGATCGCCGCACGACCCTCACCGCTGCGGCGGAGCAGATGGATCACGAGCAGCACCGGGATCAGCGCGAGCGAGATCCGGGTGCCCTGGTAGAGCACGTCGAGCCACGGCCGGTCCGGGACATAGGTCGTGACCAGCGTCTGGCTCTGGCGCGAGAGCGGGACGCCGCGCGTGAGCGACTCGATCAGAGACAGGATCGAGCGCAGCGCGGAGGCCGCGATCGAGAGCCACAGCACCAGCAGCAGCTCGGTGCGCAGCGTGCTCCGGTCGAGCACCTGGCCACCGCTCGCGCGCGTGGTGTCGGCGTCACCGCCGACGCCGACGCCGGTCGCCGTCCCCACGCCCCCGGGGGCGTCGAGCGGCGAGTCGTCTCGGGGGTCCACAGGGCCATCCTCGCCTACGGGAATCGCATCGCCCACGCCCGGCGTTGCTCCTGCGTCGACGCCCACCGGGGCGCCGGAGTTCCAGGTGCGCGAGAATGGCGGCCATGCGTCCGGAGAGCCTCTACGAGATCCACACCGACGACGTCGACCTCGGCACGCCGGTGCTCGTCCACGCGCTCTCCGGATTCCTCGACGCCGGCGCTGCGCGCCAGCTCGCGGTCACCCACCTGCTCGAGACGCACGAGCACCGCACGATCGGCACCTTCGACATCGACGCGCTCTTCGACTACCGCGCCCGGCGTCCCCGGATGGTCTTCGACACCGACCACTACGCCTCGCTGCAGTACCCCGAGCTGCTCCTCTCCGAGGTCACCGATCTCAGTGGCACCGGCTTCCTCGTGCTCCACGGCCCTGAGCCCGACTTCGCCTGGCAGGCGTTCACCGCCGCGGTCGTGCAGATCGTCGAGCGCTTCGCCGTACGCCGGTCCATCGGGCTCAACGCGATCCCGTGGCCCGCCCCGCACACCCGCCCGGTCGGCGTAACCGCGCACGCGAGCGACCCGTCGCTCGTCGCCGGACGCCCGAGCTTCGTCGGCGCGATCGAGGTGCCGGGTCACCTCGCGGGTGGGGTCGAGCTGGCTCTCGGGCAGGCCGGTCACGAAGCCATGGGCTTCGCCGCGCACGTGCCGCACTACCTCACCCAGGTGGAGTTCCCTCGCGCCGCGCTCGTGCTCCTGAAGGAGGTCGCGACGGTGGGCGCGCTCGACCTCGACATGGTCGCGCTCGAGGAGAGCGCGACCGTCAGCGACCGCGAGATCGACGAGCAGATCTCCGGCAACCTGGAGAACGTCGAGGCCGTGCTCGCGCTCGAGGTGCAGTACGACGCGATGGTGCGCGGTGCCGAGTCGGCTCTGCCGATGGCCGAGGACGGAAAGCTGCCGACCGGTGACGAGATCGCCGAGCAGCTCGAGGCGTTCCTGCGCGAGATGGACGACGACAAGGGCCGATCCGAGTAGCTCGCGCTCGAGACCTGGTGTCGCTCCTCAGCTCCCGCGGGTCAGCTCCCGCTGGTCATCTCGAGCGCCTCAGCCCTCGCGGGTCAGCGCCAGCACCGGGATCGTGCGGATGCCGGCCGTCTGCCGCGCGTACTCCGCGAAGCCGGGGTAGCGCGACGCCTGGATCGCGTAGATCCGGTCGCGCTCCGCACCGCTGACCTCGCGGACGACCACGGCGTACGTCTCCACCCCGACCTCGACCGTGGATCGACCCGCTTCGGTGAGGTTGTGGAACCAGTCGGGGTGCGTCGGCGCGCCGTTCTTGCTGCCGAAGACATAGATCGTGCCGGGATCGGTCTCGTCGCGCAGGTACATCACGGGGTTGACGTACTCCGCCCCGGACTTGCGGCCCACGTGATGCATGAGCACCACCGGGGCGCCCTCGAAGTTGCCTCCGACGCGCCCCTCGTTGGCGCGGAACTCCTTGATGAACTTGGCGTTCCAGTCGTCGTCCTCGGGCATGGTGCTCCTCGCGGCTCAGGTGGTGGTGAGGTGGCTGCCGGATGGGTGTTCCTTGCGCGTGCCGTGGCTGAGGACCCACACCGACGCCCGGCCCTGCACCTCCCACTCGTGCGGGCCACCGACCAGCGCGGTGTCCTCGTCGATGCCGAGCAGGGTCGTGCCGTCGGGGACGTTGACGAGCACGTTGACGAGGAGGTCGGGCACCCGCGCGGCCATCCTGTCGAAGTGCGGGATCACCCGGACGTGCGGCACGAGCCCGAGCCCGGTCGGCGCCTCGCGTCGCAGCTCGCGCATCCGCGGCGCCCAGTCCGAGAGCGCCATCGCACCGGCGCTGCACCCCGCGACAGCGGCGCCGGCCGCGTGCGCCGCGACGATCGCGTCCCACACCGCGGTGTCCCGCAGCGTCTCCGCAAGGTACGCCGGATTCCCGCCCGAGAGGTAGATCAGCCCGGCGCCGTCGATCGCCCCGACGTGCTTGAGGGACTCGGCGTCCGCACGGCTGCGCACGTCGACGACGACCTGCTCGACGCCGAGCCGTCCGGCCTGCGCACGTCCGAGCGCGTGCCAGCGAGTCAGCGACGCGTCGCCCTCGGGAGCCGCGGCGGTCGCCAGCTGGACGTACCTCGGCGGACGACCGGCGAGCAGTGCCCGCTCGATCTCGGTCATCACCGGGAGGTACTCCCCGGACCCGACGAGGGCGATCGGCGCGGCGCTCACGGACGCACCTCCCACTCGACGCCGCCGGCCGTGTCGCGGACCTCGATGCCGGCGGCCGCCATGCCGTCGCGGATCGTGTCGGACTCCGCCCAGCGCTTGTCGGCACGCGCGCCGGTGCGCAGCTCGAGCAGCAGCTCGACCAGCGGTCGCACGGTGCCGGTGACGTCGACCCGCTGGCCCGACTGGGCGCCGATGCGGGCGAGCAGCGACTGCACCTGAGCGTCCTGCTCGGGCGTCTGGGCGAGCCGGTCGAGGCTCATCGTCAGCGCGATCGCACCGGCGAGATCCCCTGCGTCGAGGGCGAGCTCCACCTCGGTGACGCCGAGGGTGCGCGGGGTGGCATCGGTGTCGCTGCCGGCGAGAGGTTGCGGCGGAACGTGCGACCCGCCGCGCTCGGCGAGCTCGTCGATCGTCGTCCGGTCACCGGTCTTCAGGACCCACTCCTCGCCGCGCACGCGCACGACGACGGTGCCGCGACCGATCACCTGGGCCTCGCGCGAGTCGAGATCGATCACCAGGCCGGTGTGCTCGTCGACCCCGAGGACGAAGCACTCTTCGGGGAGCTGCTGCTCGAGCACGAGCAGCCGGCGTTCACCCTGCCAGCAGAAGCGGGTGTCGTGCGTGCCGCCTTCGGCGTTGTTCCAGTGCGGCACGACCGCAGCGCGCAGCCCCGTCGCGCGACCGAGCACGTCGAGCCCGTCGAGCCAGTACGGGGCGTCGCCGACCTTGTAGATCTCATAGACCGGGATCGTGACGAGACCCAGGGTCAGTGCGGCTGCGGAGGCGAAGGTGACAGCGCCGCCTTCGCGCAGCCGGGCATGCAGCGCCTCGGGCACCGCGGTGCCGGCCCAGGTGCGCAGCGCGTACGACGGGCTCCCCGGGCCGGCGAAGACCCAGTCGGCCGCGCGCAGGCGCGCCATCTCGCTGGCGTGAGCGACCTCGTCGGCGGGCGGCGCCGAGCGGAAGGTGACGGCGTCGACCTCGCGGCCGACGCTCTCGCGAAAGAACTGCCGCGCCTTCTCGGTGAGCTCGTCGGCGTTCTCCTGGAAGCCGTAGGGCGTATCGAGGAGCACGGCCCGCACGTCGGTGCCGAGGCGGGCGAACAGCTTCTGGTGCGGGGTGACCATCGTCTGGCTGGTCTCGCCCGAGCCGAGGATCGTCAGGACACGGGTCACCGGTCGATCATCGCGCAGGTACGCCGTTCCCGCGTGCGCGGTAGGGAATCAGCAGCCGTCACGACAGGCCGAGCTCTCGGCCGGTCACGCGCATGACGTGGTCGAAGAACACGTCGAGGTCGCTGATGGTGTTGGTGAACTGGCCGTCGAGCTCGAGGCTGATGTGCCCGAAGAGCTGCGTGCGCGCCATCACCCCGCCGACGAGCAGGGAGTCCGGGAGGGCGTAGGGCAGGAACTCCTTGAGCGTCCGCATCGACCGTGACACCGCGCGCGGCACGGTCGTGGGGGTCGAGTGGCCGCCGGCCGCCAGCGCGTCGCCGAGGATCTGGGTGAGGGTGAGCGAGACGCGGGTGCCGGGGCCGATGGTGTCCTCCGGCGCGGCGTAGCCGGGGACGGGCGAGCCGTAGATCAGCGCCCACTCCTGCGGGTGCGCGATCGCCCAGTCACGGGTGGCGTGGCTGACCGCCATCCACCGGTCGAGGAATCGATCGCGTCGGATGACTCGGTCGGCGGTCTCGGCGGCATCGCCCACGGCGTCGTAGGCGTCGATGATCAGCGCGGTGAGGAGGTCGTCGCGGCTGGGGAAGTAGCGGTAGACCGCGCTGCTGACCATGCCCAGGTCACGCGCGACGGCCCGCAGGCTGAGCCCGGCCGCGCCTGCGGTCACCAGGTGCGTCCGCGCGGTCTCCACGATCTCGCGGGTGAGCTCGACCCGGGCTCGCTCGCGCGCGGTGCGGGGGGCAGGGGAGGCCGTGGTCACGTCGATGATGATGCCACATCGGCGAGAGCAGTGAGCGGTATTGAGAGCAGTGCTCTTGACAACCGCGGGTGCAGCGACTCATAGTGTGAGCAGTGCTCTCGCAAATAGCCGGGGCAGCAGGAACGGAGCCCAGTCATGTCTGACACCTTCCACCTCGTCGTCGGGGCGGGACCCATCGGCTCTGCCGTCGTCCGGCGCCTCGTCGCGCAGGGCACCCGGGTCCGCGTCGTCACGCGCAGCGGCAGCGGCCCCGAGCTCGCCGGCGTGGAGCGGGTCGCGGCCGACGCCTCCTCCGCGGAGCGGCTCAGTGAGCTCGCCGACGGGGCCGAGGTCATCTACAACTGCGTCAACCCGGCCTACCACCGCTGGGCCACCGACTGGCCGCCGATCGCTGCTGCACTGATGGCGGCCGCGGAGTCCTCCGGTGCTGTGCTCGTCACCACGTCGAACCTCTACGGCTACGGCCAGGTCGACGCCCCGATGACCGAGTCGACACCGCTGGCCTCGACCGGGACCAAGGGTCGGCTCCGCGCGCAGATGTGGACCGACGCGCTCGCCGCGCACCAGGCAGGTCGCATCCGCGCCACGGAGGCGCGCGGTGCCGACTACGTCGGTGCCGGTGCCGAGTCTCACCTCGGTGAGCGCACGATCCCCAAGCTGCTCGCCGGCAAGAACCTGCAGGTGCTCGGCAGTCCCGACACGCTGCACACCTGGACCTACACCGAGGACATGGCCATGACGCTCGTGGCTCTCGGCGCCGACGAGCGGGCCTGGGGCCGCGCCTGGCACGTCCCCAGTGCCCTCCAGTGCACGCAGCGCGGGGCCATCGCGCGGCTGGCCGAGCTGGCCGGCGTACCGATGCCGAAGGTGAGCACCGTGCCCGGCGTCCTGCTCAAGGCGATGGGGATCTTCAACCCCGTCATGCGCGAGCTGCCAGAGGTGGCCCACCAGCTCGAGCGGCCGTTCGTCATGGACTCCAGCGCCGCACAGACCGAGCTCGGCCTCGTGCCGACACCGGCCGAGGACGTGCTGCTCGCGATCCTCGACGCGTTCCGTACGCCGGCGGCACACGCCGCCTGATCGGCGCCGCCTCGAGGGAGCGACCCGATCGGTGGTGGATCGGCACCGACCGATCACCCCCGATCCTCGTCCCCCGTGCCGGTTCGCACCCGGGCGCGCGGGCCGTGTGAGAGCGTGCCCGGGTGCTCCTGCGTCGCGCCCGGCTCGCCGTCACGGCCGCCTTCGTCGCGCAGGGCGTGTGCTTCGCCGCACTGGTCTCGCGGATCCCGACGCTGCAGGATCGCTTCGGCCTCTCCGACGGGGAGCTCGGCCTCATGATCGGGATCGTCCCGATCGTCGCGGGTGCGGGCAGCCTGCTCGCCGGGTCGCTCGCGCCCCGTCGCGGCAGCCGGACGATCCTGCGCGTGATGGGTCCGACCGTGCCGCTCGGGCTCGTGCTCATCGGGCTGGCCGAGACCATCCCGCTGCTGCTGGTGGGGATGGTCGTGGTCGGAGTCGGTCTGGGCACGGTGGATGCGTCGATGAACATCCAAGGCGTGCGCATCCAGGACGACCTGGGCCGCAGCGTCGTCGCGTCCTACTACGCGGCGTTCAGCCTCGCCGGTCTCGTCGGTGCGGTGCTCGCTGCGGTGGCCGAGACCAACGAGACCTCGCTGCTCGCCTTCTTCGCGGTGCTCGCCGTCGCGGTCATCCCCGCCCAGCTGCTCGCGGGTCGCTCGCTGCTCCCAGGGCACCCCACGCCCGAGGTCGTGCACTCGGAGCAGGGCCAGATCCACTGGCGGCCGGTGATCCTGGTCGGCATCGCTCTGATGTGCGTGTACGTCGCCGACTCCGGTGCCTCGAACTGGAGTGCCGTCTACCTCAACGACGCACTCGGCAGCACCAAGGGCACGGCAGCGCTCGCCTACGGCGGGTACGCGCTCATGACGATGGTCGGTCGCATCGTGGTCGACCGCTACGTCGACCGGATCGGCCCGGTGCCGCTCGTGCGCATCGGCGGCTTCATCGCCGTGGGGGCCGCGGTGGTGCTGGCGCTGGCCCCGTCACCCGCCGTCGCGCTGGTCGCGTTCGGTGTGCTCGGTCTCGGCATCTGCCCGGCGATCCCTCTTGCGTTCAGCGCCGCGGCGTCGCACGACAAGACAGCCAGCGGCGTCGCGGTTGCGCGGGTCAACGTCTTCAACTACCTCGGCTTCGTCGTCGGCGCCCCGCTCATCGGCGGCATCGCCGAGACCGCGTCCCTGCGCTGGGCGTTCGCGGCGCTGGTGCCCGTGCTCCTCGTCGTGCCCCTGCTCGCGCCGCACTTCCGGGTCGCCCCGCACGACGCCCCCGACCAGGTCGTCGACGGAGCCGTGACGGCCTGACAACGGCTACTGCCCACCCACTCGTGCCTACCCGACCGACAGTGGGCGGGGAAGCGACGGGTGGATGGGCAGTGGCGGACAGGCTAGCGCTGGCGGGCGGTGCGTGAGCCGGTCAGCTCGGCGAGCTTCTCCGAGCCGGGCTCGACGTCGTGCTCGGCCGCGGTGACGCCGGCCTTCTCGTGCAGGCGCTGCATGCTCTTGCGCTGGTTGCGCAGCACGAGGGTGACGACGCGACCGGTGGCACCGGCGCGGGCGGTGCGACCGGCGCGGTGCAGGTAGGCCTTCGGGTCTTCCGGCGGGTCGACGTGGACGACGAGTGAGATGTCGTCGACGTGGATGCCGCGGGCGGCGACGTCGGTGGCGACGAGGACGTCGATCTTGCCCTCCTTGAACTCCGCCATCGTGCGGGTGCGGGCGTTCTGCGTCATCCCCCCGTGCAGGGCGCGCGCGTTGACGCCGCGGTCGGCGATGTTGCCGGCGACCCGCTCCGCGCCGAGCTGCGAGCGGACGAACATGATCGTGCGTCCGTCGCGGCGGGCGATCTCGGTGGCGACGACGGCCTTGTCCTCGCGGTTCACGACGAGCACGTGGTGCTCCATCGTGTCGACCGGCGAGGTCTCGGCGTCGAGCTCGTGCCGGATCGGTGCGTGCATGTGGTCGCGCACAATCTTGTCGACGTCACCGTCGAGGGTCGCGGAGAAGAGCAGCGTCTGCGCGGCCGGCGAGACGAGCTCGAGCAGCGCCGTCACCTCGGGCAGGAAGCCCATGTCGCACATCTGGTCGGCCTCGTCGAGCACGACGACCTCGACGTCGTCGAGGTAGCACATGCCCTGGCGGATCAGGTCCGCGAGGCGACCCGGGGTGGCGACGAGGACGTCGACACCGCGCTGCAGGGCGTACTTCTGCTTGTCCATCGACGTGCCGCCGACGACGGTCTTGAAGTGCAGACCGAGCGAGCGACCGAGCGGCTCGAGCTCGTCGTTGACCTGCATCGCGAGCTCGCGGGTCGGGACGAGGACCAGGCCGCGCGGGTGC
>JANMMN010000037.1:0-4651 GCA_031373405.1 Actinomycetes bacterium | reverse complement strand
GGGGCCAGTCAGATCCTCGGAGTGCGTGCCGCGACCGGCCATGGCCATGGTCAGCGCGAGGGTGGTCCCGGTCACGAGTGACCCTGAGCCGGACGCGAATGGACCATCGCTCGCTTCCAGGCGGAGGCCCTCGGCCGCACTGCGGCTGGCAACGGTGAAGTTTCGACTGGTGTAGAAGTAGGCGACCTCGGTGACGGCCTCGAGCGATGGCGGGCGGTGCAGGCCGAGGGGGCGGCGCACGTCCTCGGCGTGCACGATCACCTCGCCGAGCCACGCTGCGGTGTGACCTGACGCCGCGGTTGTGCTCGTGACGGTGCGTCGGAACCGGTCGAGGGTCTCGGCAGTCGTTGCACCGCGGTGCTCCGCCAGGCGGCGCTCGTTGTGGACGTCGAAGTCGAACCGCGCGCCCAGGACGCTGGTGAGCCAGCGCAGGCGGCCGATGCTGGCTGCCGCGGTGAGGTGTGCCACTACGTCCTCTACTGTCCACCGACCGCACAGCGATGGCAGCGCCCACTGGGCCTCGTCGAGAGAGGTGAGGTCGTCGGCGAGCGCGGCTCGTTCGGCGTGGACTGCTGCCCAGAGGGCGCCGCGCTCAGTGGTCGTACCGGTCAAGGGGTCCTCCAAGAGATGTGCGGGACTTCTGGTGGCCGCATCGGTGCAGCAGCCTCATGGCGCAGCTAGGGCGTTCCGGTGCCGGTCGGGCTCGTCGACGGGGTGCCTCACGGCCCTACGTGGGGTGCGGCCCGCGCACTGACTCGGCCGGCTGCCGGCCACTGCCCGCAGACCAGGCGGGCTCTACGGTTCGCGTGGACGCGCTCTGTCAGGCTGCTGCGTGTCCGGCGCACCGTCAAGTCGCCTGTGCGCTCGACGGACACAGGTCCGTGATGGCCTGACGGCCTGCCTGGTACCTGAGCGCGTCGAACGAGCCGCGGACGTCTCCCGGGTTCGGGCCGGGTCGGTGCGCCTCGCCGGCCTGGAGCACGGCGTCGAGCCGCTGCGACTGGACGTCGGTCAGGTCGGTGAGGTGGCTGGAGGTGGTGACGACTCAGAGATCGACCCTGGCGGGGACGATCCGTCACGTGCTACGCCCGGTCAGTGCCGTCGCGCGAGCGAGCCGGCCCAGGTGACCCGGGCCCCGAGCACCAGCGCGACTCCGAGCGCGAGCATGGCCAGCGCAGTTGGGGCCAGGCCCGGTGCGGGGCCGCCGGAGGGCGGCAGCTCCGGGTCGGGCCCGATCGGGACGATCACCAGACCGCCCTCGGTGCCGCCGCTGTCCGACGCGGACGGCGTCGTCGAGGCGCTCGGTGCGGTCGACGTCGTCGGAGTGACCGAGACGCTCGGGGTCACCGAGACGCTCGGGGTGACCGAGACGCTCGCTCGACCGGCACGACCTGGTCAGCGTCGGGTTGCGCGCCGGCGGCGCAGGACCACGACGTACGCCGCGAGGACGACGAGTGCCGGAACGAGAGCTACGGGGCGCCCCTGTGTCGCAGCGTCGAGTCCGAGGACCAGAGCCACCAGCGCCAGGACGCTGAGCAGCGCGACCGTCGCCGGGTGGTCGAGGAACGAGGAGGTGGGTCGCGACCGTGAGCCGACCCCGGAGTCTTCCGCGGCCCGGCGCTCGCGCCGTCCCGACGACGGCGGGGTCGGACCCGGCGTCTCGGCGCTGGGCGGCTCCGGGCTGGGCGGCTCCGGATCGCGCGGCGCTGGGCTCGATGGCACTGGGCTCGATGGCACCGGGCTCGATGGCACTGGGCTCGATGGCACTGGGCTCGCCGTGGGGGGTATCGGTTCGGTCATGGTCAGCCTTGTCCGGGGTAGGCGCGCGCGGAGGTGGCCGACGGGTCGGCCCCGGGACGGAAGGCTGCGGGTGCGTGGACCACGCAGGACTGCGCGTACTCGAGCAAGCCCTCGTCGCCGTACTCGCGGCCGTAGCCGCTGCGCTTGACGCCACCGAACGGTGCGCGCAACGACATGCCGGTGCGGTTGTGGGTGTTGACGAAGACGAACCCGGTCTCGAGCCGACGGGCGACGGCGAACGCGCGCTCCTCGTCGACCGACCACACCGAGCCCGCGAGCCCGAGCTCGCTCGCGTTGTGCTCGGCGACCAGCGCATCGAGGTCGTCATAGGCCAGCAGCGGCACGAGCGGACCGAACTGCTCCTCGGCGACGAGGGGCGCGGATCCGTCGAGGCCGAGCACGAGTCGCGGGCGGACGAAGTAGCCGCTCGGGTCGAAGCTCGGGTCGACCGTGCCCACCTCGCGGACCTCGGCACCACGGCTGCGCGAGTCCTCCACGAGTGCGAGCAGTCGTCGCTGTGCCTGCCGCGTCACGACCGGCCCGACGCTCACGTCGGCGGCGAGCGGGTCACCCATGCGGATCAGCCGTCGCGCCGCCGCCTCGAGCCCGGCGACCACGTCGTCCACGCGCGAGCCCGGGGCGTAGATGCGCTTGCTCGCCATGCAGACCTGGCCGCTGGTGGCGTAGGAGGCGACGACGAGCCGGTCGAAGGCAGCGTCGTCGAGCCCGGCGTCGTCGAGCAGGATGGCGGCATCGTTGCCACCGAGCTCCATCACGGTGGGCGTGACCTGCGTGGCCGCGGTCGCCGCGATGGCGCGGGCGACGACGTCGCCCCCGGTGAACGCGACCTTGCGCACGAGGGGGTGACCCACCAGCGACTCGCCCGTCGCCGCGCCGCCGTGGACGATCTCGAGCAGCCCCACGGGGAGCGACCGTGCCAGCCGGCGGATGACGGCGGTGATGGCGAGTGGCGCGTACGGCGAGGGCTTCACCACGACGGCATTTCCGGCGACGAGGGCCGGTGCGATCTTGAGCATCGACAGGATCACCGGCGCGTTCCACGGCGTCACCGCCGCCACGACCCCGAACGGCGCCTTGCGGATCAGGATCCGACCGAGCTCGTCGTCGATCTCGTGGTCGGCGAGCACGCGCTCCGCGTTGTCGGCGCACCAGCGCAGCCACACGCCGGCGAAGCCGATCTCACCACGGGCGTCGGGGAGCGGCTTCCCGAGCTCGCGGGCGAGCGTGGAGGAGGCCGAGTCGAGGAAGTCGGGAGTGAGGGTGTCTGCGGCGGTGCGCACCACGGCGCAGCGCTCGGCGAGGGAGAGCGCCGCCCAGCCGCGCTGCGACGCGTCGGCACGGCGTACGACCTCGTCGACCTCGGCCGGGGTCGTGACCGCGACCGCGCCGACGACGAGGTCGGGGTGCGCCGGGTTCTCACGCACGATGGTCGCGCCGTCGCCGGGGCGCACGCCGGCCACAGCCGGGGTCGCGCCGGTGTCGAGCGCGGTCATGAGTCACCGTCGGCGTAGCGCGCCTCGAGCTCGAGCAGGTCGGGCAGGTCGAGCAGGTCGGTGAGCTCCCCCCAGGTGAGCCGCTCGACGGTCGAGGCGCTCCCGTGCTCGGCGATCGCGGCGTACGCCCGCTGGGTCGCGGCCGCGGCGGCGAGCAGCGGGGCCACGGGATACAGCGCGACGCGCACGCCGTAGGACGCGAGCACGTCGAGCGGCAGCGGGCGCAGCCGGGGGTCGGCCTCGCTGATGTTGACCACGAGCCCGATCCCGGGAATTGCTGCGTGCACGAGCGCGAGGGTCTCCTCGTCGGCCGCGCCCTCGACGAAGACGAGGTCGGCTCCGGCCTCGGCGTACTCCGTCACACGCGCGATCGCCTCGGGCAGACCGAGAACCGAGAGCGCATCGGTGCGCGCGATGATGACGAGCCCGGTCTCGGCATCGACTGCGGCGCGCACCTTCTGCACGGCCTCGGCGCGCTCGATGACCTGCTTGCCGGCCATGTGGCCGCAGCGCTTCGGGCTGACCTGGTCCTCGATGTGCAGCCCGGCGAGGCCGGCTCTGGAGTACTGCTCGACCGTGCGGCGCACGTGGAGCGCGTTGCCGTAGCCGGTGTCCGCGTCCGCGATGACGGGCACGTCGGTCGAGAGGGCGATGCGGCGTGCAAGCTCGGCGACGTCGGTGCCGTGCAGGTAGCCGAGGTCGGGGAGGCCGAGCGCGACCGCGGAGGTCACTGCACCGGAAAGGTGCAGAGCGGCGAAACCGGCACGGGTGGCGAGCCGCGCCGTCACCGCATCGAAGACGCCGGGCGCCTGCACCACTCCCGGCTCGGAGAGCGTCGCCCGCAGCCGAGCGGCCGCCGTGGTCGTCATCAGAACTCCCTCAGCAGCCGGGTCGCGCCGTCGATGCGGTCATCGAAGCCTTGCGCCCGCAGCGCGTGCCACAGTGTCGCGGCGTTGATCGCGATGACCGGCTTCCCGAGCCAGCCTTCGAGCGCGTCGGCCTGCGCCACGAAGGAGAGGTTGGTGCCGACCTGGACGATCGCCTCGACGTCCGGCGCGTCGATCGCCCGGATCGTCTCGGCGATCGTCGAGGGCGTGACCTCGGCGATCGCCGTCGCGCTCGCGCAGCGCAGCCCGGTGATGGCAGCCACGTCGAAGCCTGCTTCGATGAAGAACCGGCCGACCTCGCGGTCGGCGATGGGCTGGTACGGCGAGAACACCGCGATCCGGCGTACGCCGAGTCGGGTCAGCGCGTCGCGGCACGCTGATGCGCCGGTCGACACCTCGAGACCCGAGCGCTCGCGCATGCGCGCCTCGAACGCGACGTTGCCCTCGACG